>JAHWJQ010000071.1 GCA_019348305.1 Actinomycetota bacterium | reverse complement strand
CGGGACCCGCTTCTGGAAGAAGGGCTCACCCTCGGCCCCGTCGGGAAACCGCTTGAGCACCGTCGGGCGCAAGAAGACGCCCCTGAGGGCGCCCTCCCCGACGGCGACGTAGTAGCGGACCAGGTCGAGCTTGGTCTCGCCCCGGGCCGAGAAGAACACCTTGTGGGGGTTGGTGACCCGCACCGTGCGCCCGTCCACCTCGAGGTCGACGGGAGGCGGCTTCGGCACGGCGTCAGTCTCGCAGCGACCTGTCGGACGGCGCGGGAGCCGGTAGCTTCGGCTGGTGAAAGAGACCGCCGGCCATCGTCGCTCGCGACTGGCGCTGGCCGCGCTCATGATGACCACGGGCGTCCTGCACTTCGTGGTCCCTGAGCCCTACGTGCGGATCATTCCCAGGTTCCTGCGCGAGGACTGGGCGCGGCCGCTCGTCTACGCGAGCGGGGTGGCCGAGGTGGCCGGCGGCCTGTTCCTGGTGCCGGCGAGGTCCCGCCGACCGGCGGCGTGGTTCCTGGTGGGGTTGTTGGTCCTGGTCTTCCCGGCCAACGTGCAGATGGCGCTCGACTCTCCCAACCCGTTCACCCTGGCCAGGCTCCCGCTGCAGGCGCCCCTGATCTGGTGGGCGTGGCGCCAGGCCCGCTGACGCTGGCGAGGAGGACGACCGCCTGGATCAGCGGGCCAGGGACAGGCCCGGCTCCACCGGAACCGGCTTGTCCCGGCCGGGGTCGGCCGGATCGGCCAGGCCGGCGTCTTCGTAGACGGCCGAGGAGATCGCCGCGAACCGCCGGTAGTGCTGGTCGGGCGACGGCATGCCGTTGGTCTGGATGGCCACGGCGAGGCCGTACTCGGGGTCGGCATAGGCGATCGAGGATTGCGCCCCCCCGTGCCCGTAGGCGCGCCGCGAGCAGTGCCGGCCCATGGCCACGTTGTCGATGGCGAAGCCGAGGCCCCAGTCACAGACGATGCGAAACGTCTTGTCGACCATGCCCACGCGGTGCCTGGCCGTGATGGCCTCGACCGTCTGGACCTCCAGGACCCGCACCGCGTGCGGGCTGCTGATCGCGCCACCACCCAACAGCGCCTCGTACAACCGGGCCAGCTGTCGCATCGGCCCTCGGCCGTTGCCCCCCGGCATGCACCTCGTGAGCCACCACTGCGAGTCCAGGTGGTCGAGCGCAACCGCGGTGCCGCCAGCGGTGTGGTGCATCGTCCCCAGCCGCTCCCCGTAACGGCCGACCTGGTCCACCGGCATCCCGACCCAGCAGTCCGTCATGCCGAGGGGGAGGAACAGCTCGTCCCTCACGTAGCGGTCGAAGGGCCGACCGTCGACCCGCCGCACCACCTCGGCCAGCATCATCGTGCCGGCGCTGACGTGGTAACCCGCCTTGTGCCCGGGCGGCCACGCCGGCTCAGGGCGGGCGTGGCAGATCCCGGCCACGACCTCGGCCCACCATTCCTCGGGATCGTGGGTCGAGCTGCGAACCCGGTCAGCGGTGCGGAACCCGCCGGTGTGGGTGAGGCAGTGGCGGATCGTGATGGCCTCCTTGCCGTGGGCGCCGAACTCGGGCACGTGGAGGGCTATCGGGTCGTCGAGGCGCACCTGGTCCCTCTCCCAAAGCTGTGCCACGGCCACGGCGACCGCCGCCTTGGTCATCGACCACCAGGTGATGAGCTGCTCGGTCGTCATCGTCAGACCTGCCGTCGCCTTGCCCATGGCGCCATCGCCCAGCGGTTGGCCCCGGAGGGAGACGTAGACCTGGGCGCCCAAGTGCAGCCCCCGCGCCATGCCGTCTGCGATCACCTGGCTGGTGCGGGGAAGGTCGGCGATCACCGGCTGGCGGTGGCCGGATAGGCCCCGGGGCCGCTCAGCATGCCCCGGTGCCAGCGGTGCGGCGTGGCCAGCACGGCTCGGGGGTAGTCCTCGAACAGCCAGCGGGCGAAGTTGCGTCGGGTCCAGTCGGAGGCTCCGGCGACGCGCACGGCAGTGCGCGCCCCCTTGCGGTGACGCAGGGCCCGCGACAGGGCGCGGGCGAGACGGTGGTCGACGGCCAGGCCCCGCCGCACTCCGGCTTCGTAGCGGGCCGCCGCCAACGCCGGCTGGCGCCAGCCGGCGGCCAGTATGGCCTCGGCGGCAAGCGCTCCGGTCTCGAGGGCCTGGCCGATCCCCTCTCCGGTCATCGGATCGGTGGCCCGTGCGGCATCCCCGACGAACAGCGCCCTACCACCCCCGCCGTGGAGGCGCGCCGCCCCCACTCGCGCCGGGATGGGCCACGCCTTGTGCGGTGCCTCAGGCTCGGCTGCAGGCCCCAACAGCGACTTGATGTGGGGCCGTTCGAGCAGCTCCGCCCACTGCTTGCTCATCGACCGGGTGGGCACGCCGGGTTGGCGCTGGATGCCGAAGCCGACGTTGGCCCGGCCGTCGGGCAGCGGGAACGACCATGCGTACCCGGGCAGTAGGTCAGGCTCGAAGCACACCCAGAGCTGAGCCGCGGCCGGGCCCACGCCGCGGAAGTACTGCCTGAAGGCATGCCACTCACCGAGGTAGCCGGTGGCGTCCGGGGTCTCGGCGTCCGCGTCGACGCGCAGGAACTTGCGCAGGGGGGACCACATGCCGTCGGCTCCGATGGCGTAACGAGCGGCCACCGGCCCCAGCCCCTCCACCTCGAGCACCACCCGGTCCGACGCCGCTCGCGCCCCGGTGACGGCGTGGCCGTCGTGGACGTTGACGCCGGCCGCTCTGGCCACGTCCAAGAAGGCGGCGTCCAATTCCACTCGCCGGGCCACCGCCGCGTAGGTCCCGCCGGAGCGGGGGAGCGGGAAGGCGACCGTGTGCCCCGAGGGCGAGCGCACCCACACGTCGTCCACCACCTGCCACGATGCCACCGTCTCCGGCCGCAGCCCGAGGGCCTCGTACTGGCGCAGCGCCGCGGTGGTGAGGCCGTCGCCGCAGCACTTGTCCCGGGGGAAGGCGGCTTTGTCCACGAGGACGACGTCACGTCCGGCGCGGGCCAGGGTGATGGCGGCCGCCACCCCCGCTGGTCCGCCCCCCACCACGGCGACATCCGCGGTCAGCACTGGCGCTTGCCTCTGCTCATCGCGGCAACAGCGTCCGCCGCAGTCCCGCATCGAGCTCGGGCGAGGCGAACTTGTAGCCGCTGTGCTGGGCGACGGTAGGCAGCACCCTCTGGCCGGCCAGGATCACCTCCTTGGTCAGCTCCTCTCCCATGACCAGAGCGAGCGCCAGCCGGGGCACCGGCAGCACCGCCGGCCGCCCGAGCACCTTGCCCAGCACCCGGGTGAACTCGCGGTTGGTCACCGGGTTGGGGGCCGTCGCGTTGACCGGCCCGGCCACCGACTCCTCGGTGAGCGCGTGAAGGATGATGCCCACCTCGTCGGCCAGCGTGATCCAGCTCCACCACTGGTCCCCCCGCCCCAGGCGACCACCGAGGCCGAGCTTGAACAGCGGGAGCATCCTGCCCAGCGCGCCGCCGCGGGCGGACACGACGATGCCGGTGCGAAGGTGGACGGTGCGGATGCCGGCCTGCTCGGCCGCCAGCGTCGCCGCCTCCCACTGCCCCGTGACGTCGGCCAGGAACCCCGAGCCGCGGGAGCTGTCCTCGGTCAGCACCTCGTCGCCCCGCAACCCGTAGTAGCCGATGGCCGAGCCACTCACCAAGACCCGCGGCTGTGGCTCCAACCCGGCCAGCGTCTCGGCCAGCAGGCGGGTGCCCTTGACCCGGCTGTCGAGGATCCGCTGCTTCTGGCTCGGGCTCCACCGCTTCGCCCCGATGGGCTCGCCGGCCAGGTGTACCACCGCCTCCACGCCCACCAGGTCGGTCGGATCGAGGGTCCCCTCGGCCGGGTCCCACTGCACCTCTCCCGTCCCCGGCGGGCGCCGGACGAGGCGTACGACCTGGTGCCCCTCGGCCACCAGGGCGTCGACCAGGGCCGAGCCGATGAGGCCGCTCGAGCCGCTGACCAGGACGCGCAGTGCCATGGGTGCACCCTAGGCACCGCCCTGCGGCTACGGCGGAAGGGTCATGGCCAGCGATCGCTCAGTTGGCCTCCCCGGCCTCCGTGTCGTGGATGCGACGGGCCAGGCCGGCCAAGAGCTTGTGGGCCAGGCTGGGGACAGCCTCGAGCAGCCCGGAGAACTCGCGCTGGCCGAGCACGAGCACCTCGACGTCTCCCACTGCCGCCACCGTGGCGTTGCGGGGCGCGCGGTGCAGGAGCGACAGCTCGCCGAAGAAGTCACCGGGGCCGAGGGTGGCGATCTTCTTGCCCGCCCGCTCCACCGACGCCTTGCCCTCCAACAGGATGAAGAACTCATAGCCCACCCTGCCCTCCTTGGTGATAGCCGTTCCTGCCGGCATCGTGATGCGGTCGGAGTGGCGTGCGATCAAGGCAAGGTCCTTCTTGGAGCAGGCACTGAAGAGGGGCACCTGGGTCAAGTAGTCAACGACTTCCTCGCGCCGTTTCATGTCGTCTCCAATCTCCGAGCGGCCACAGTCAACCGCCCGGGCTGCGCCCGGTCAATGGATGCCGGCCTCAGCAGTTGACCCCCTCTTTGGGGCGGTAGGTCGCGAACACCCTGTCCACCTCCCGGCGACCGTCCGCAAGGTAGGTGCGCGTGCGTTCGGTGGTCACCCGCTTGCAGGCGCCCCGCCGCCCCTCCGACTGACCGGTCTGCTGGGCGTCGACGAACTTGGTCGAGTACAAGGTGACGGTCACGGAGGTCTCGTTGTAGCTGGGCCAGATCAACACGCCGTAGGGCGAGGTGTTCTTGATGACGAGGTCGGGGTGGGGATAGCCCATGGTGGCTTCGCGGCCATAGGGGTACCGGGAGATGTAGAGGCTGTGGCTCTGGTACTCGCCGAAGTCGAGGCCGGCGAAGAAGGCGGCGTTGAACAGAGTGGTGGCGAACTGCGAGACGCCGCCGCCGACGTCGTCGGCCAGCTTGCCGTCCTCGATGACGGGAGCAACGACGAAGCCCTTTTCGGCTGTCCGCTTCCCGACGTTCTGGTTGATCGAGAACGCCTCGCCGGGCTCGACGACGGCGCCCCGCACGAGATCGGCGATCCGGTGGATGTTGGCGACCCGGGGCTCACCGCCCTTGTGCTTGGTCATGAAGGTCCCCACGGGCTCCTTGATGCCGAGCGCGGCCGCCTTCTCGGCAGTCAGCTTGGGGGGTCGCACGGTCAGCGGCAGCTCTACCGGCACCGTCTGTGTCCCGGCCCGGAACAGCACCCGCTCGACCCGCTCGACTGCCGTCTCCCCGCAGCACTTGGTGCCCGCGGCGCCGGCAATGATCTGCACGCTCCCGTCGGTGACGGTGAACCGCGTCTCCACGGGCGGCTCGCCGGCGCCGGGAAGCAACTTGTCCAGGTCGGCGAGCACCGCTTCGGCGTCGACCTTGGGGTGCAGGCCGTCGTCGGCGGCCTCACTCCTCACCCACGCCCGCTGGGTCGACACCGGGACCGTGGCCTTGGCCTTGCCCGCCTGCACCGGAAGGGGAGACGTCACCTTGGCCTGGACCTCACCGGCCAGCCGCTGCGCCATGGCTAGGGGGAAGCGGGGCGCCACCTCGCCCCGTTCCACCTTGACCACGATGCGGTCACCTTCGTTGGCAGCGCTGGGCAACGCGGCGATGACGTCGGCAGGATCTATGCCCCTGCCCGGTTCGCCGGCCACGGCCACGAAGGCCCCCTTCTTGAACGCTATGGAGGGCTCCACCGGCGGGCGACGGGGCCCGGGGTCCTTGGCTGCGACCGTGGCGTACACCGCCGAAGCGTCGAGGGAGACCCGTAGCGGCGCTGGGCGGTCACCGCGGAAGGAGTTGACCCACTGCCAGAGCCGGGTCGGGGCGGATCCCGAACGCCCGACCCGCAGCGCGGCACGAACGGTCGCCGGCTCGGCGACCCGCAGGCCAAGGGTTCGGCCGTCGGTGGTGAAGCCTCCGCCGGGCGCCCGCACCTCCACCTGCCGGGCAGGCACCTCGGCGGCCAACCGTCCGACGACCCGGCCCAACTGCTGTTCGGTCAGCCCACTCACCGGCCGGCCGGCGAGGGTCACCCGGCGCTGGACGCGGCCTTCACTCCTGCTGGTGTCGAGCTGCCAGGCCAGGGCCAGGAGCGCCAGCAGGACCAATGGGACGGCCAGAACAACTCCCAGGTGGCGAACAGCCCGCGGCACGGCTCGAAGATGGCACAGCCGGGGCCCCTCGTGGGACCACGCCGGGGCTCAGCTTCGTTCGGCGGCGGGGCCGTAGGGCTCGCCGGCCTCGGTGTAGCAGTCGGCGTGGAAGTGCTCCACCCGCTTCCACTCCCCATTTTCGTAGACGTTGGCGATGACCTGGCGCAGCTGCGCCCTGGCCACGAACTTGACCTGCGCGCCGCAGTGGGCACACATGGCGGAGTTGCCCGCCTCGACCGTCCGCACGACCGCCCGGCTCGTCAACATCGTCTTCGGCACGGTTGATACATCGGCCGAACTGCCCCCGAGATGAAGAGTTGGCAGTGTTTTGCCGATCCAGGCACGCCACCGGGCAACGGCCATGTCCGGTCGTGAATACCGCTCACCTATCGAGTACCTGACCGAGGCGGACGGCATCTCGTACCAGCGCCCGCACCGCGGCCTCCTCACAGCCCTGGCCGACCAGCCCCTCCACCCGCGCCTCCACCTCGGCACCGAGCACGTCTGCCGCCACCGCGCTGCCGTCTCGCACGGTCGGCCGGCCAGCGCCGCTCACGGCGGTGGCGACCATGAGGCACAGGATCGCCACCGCCGTTGTCAGGCCGAAGGTGAGTGCCGCGCCGCTGTTGTCGGCGATGGAGCTGGCGATCATTCCCGCGATGCCGGCGACGCAGACCGCCAGCACCACCGACCGAACGGCCCGGGCCGACACCGCGGGTCAGCTCCGCACGAGCGGCTTGTACTTGATGCGGTGGGGTTGATCGGCGGCGTGGCCCAGCCGCTTCTTGCGGTCGGTTTCGAAGTCGCTGAAGGTGCCGTCGTACCAGAGGGCCTCCGAGCCTCCTTCGAAGGAGAGGACGGAGGTCGCGATCCGGTCGAGGAACCAGCGGTCGTGGCTGATGACGACCACACAGCCGGCGAAGGCGAGCAACGCCTCCTCGAGGGCCCGCAACGTGTCCACGTCCAGGTCGTTCGTGGGTTCGTCGAGCAGGAGCACGTTGCCCCCCGCGACCAGCGTCTTGGCCAGGTGGAGCCGGTTGCGTTCGCCGCCTGAGAGCTCTCCCACCTTCTTCTGCTGATCGCTGCCTTTGAAGTTGAAGCTGGCCACGTAGGCGCGGCCGTGGATCTCCCGGCCTCCCACGAGCAACTGGTCGGTGCCGCCGGTGATCTCCTCGTAGACGGTCCTGGTGGGCTCGAGCGCGGCCCGGCTCTGGTCCACGTAGGCCAGTTGCACGGTGGAGCCCACCCGCAGAGTCCCGCCGTCGGGCTCCTCGGCCCCGGTGATCATGCGGAACAGGGTGGTCTTGCCGGCGCCGTTCGGGCCCACGACGCCGACGATCCCGCCCGGTGGGAGCGAGAAGGACAGGTTCTCCATGAGGAGCCGGTCGCCGAAGCCCTTGGTCAGGTTCTCCGCTTCGATGACCACGTCGCCCAGCCGGGGCCCGGGAGGGATGCTGATCTCCAGCTTTTCCAGCCGGCCCTCCACCGCCTGCGCCTCGCCCAGCAGCTGCTCGTAGCTGTTGAGCCTGGCCTTCCCCTTGGCCTGGCGGGCCCGCGGTGACATGCGGATCCACTCCAGCTCCCGCTCCAGCGTCTGGCGACGCTTGGCGTCGGATCGTTCCTCCTGGGCCAGGCGGGCCTGCTTCTGTTCGAGCCAGCCCGAGTAGTTGCCGGCGTAGGGGATGCCGGCGCCCCTGTCGAGCTCGAGGATCCAGCCGGCCACGTTGTCGAGGAAGTACCGGTCGTGGGTGATGGCCACGACGGTGCCCGAGTAGTCCTGCAGGAACCGTTCGAGCCACGCCACCGACTCGGTGTCGAGGTGGTTGGTGGGCTCGTCCAGGAGCAGGAGGTCGGGGTGTTGGAGCAGGAGCCGGCACAGGGCCACCCGCCGGCGTTCCCCACCGGAGAGCGTCACCACCTGAGCGTCGGGTGGCGGGAGCCGCAGAGCGTCCATGGCGATCTCCAGCGTGCGCTCCAGGTCCCATGCCCCCGTGGCTGCCAGCTTGTCCTCGAGCTCGGCTTGTTGCGCGCCCAGCTTGTCGAAGTCGGCCTCCGGATCGCCCCACTTGCCCATCAGCTCGTCATAGGCAGCGAGGTGGGCCTTGGCGGCGGCCACGCCCTCTTCGACGTTGCCGAGCACGGTCTTGGAGTCGTCGAGCTTTGGCTCTTGGGCCAGGTAGCCGACGGTGAACCCCGGGGTGAGGCGGGCCTCGCCGGTGTAGCCGTCGTCCTCGCCGGCCATGATCCGCAGCAGGGACGACTTGCCCGAGCCGTTGGCCCCGATCACGCCGATCTTGGCGCCCGGGAACATCGAGATGTTGATCCCCCGGAGGACCTCACGGTCGGGGGGGTAGAACCTCCGCAGGTCACGCATGGTGAAGATGAACTGCGCCGTCATGCCACCGAAGCTAGTCCCGGGCAGTCTTGGGACAGGCCGCCGGTAGCATTGAGTGGCGATGCCTGACGAACAGCCCTCGACGTTCGGCCCGAACGCGTGGCTCGTCGACGAGATGTACGACCAGTACCGCCAGGACCCGCAGTCGGTGAGCGAGAGCTGGCAGGAGTTCTTCGCCGACTACCGCCGCGAGGACGCTACCAACGGTGCGACGGCCGGCGATGCGGCCGCCGCAGCGCCGGCGCAGGCCGTTCTCGCTCCCCCGCGAGCCACCGCCGCTGCGCCGGCATCCCGCGCGGCCGCGGCCAAGACGCCGGCGGTCGCGCCGGCCGACGCCACCGCCCCGAAGGCGGATCGTGAGGACGCGGTCGGCGAGCCCATCCGGGGCGCTGGGGCCCGCGTCGTGGCCAACATGGAGGCCAGCCTCGCCGTCCCCACGGCCACGAGCGTGCGACCGGTGCCGGCCAAGCTGCTCGAGGTCAACCGTCGCATCGCCAACAACCACCTCACCCGCACCCGGGGCGGAAAGCTCAGCTTCACCCACCTCATCGGTTACGCCGTGGTGCAGGCACTCAAGACGGTGCCGGCACTCAACAACAGCTATGTCGAGCGCGACGGCAAGCCCTTCGTCGTGCGGAACCGCCACGTCGGGCTGGGCCTCGCCGTCGACGTCGTCAAGAGCGACGGCAGCCGGACGCTTCTCGTGCCGGTTATCAAGGGCGCAGAGGCGATGGACTTCAGGCGGTTCTGGGACGCCTACGAAGACGTCGTGCGCAGGGTCAAGACCAACAAGATGGTGGTTGACGACTTCGCCGGCGCCACCGTCACCCTCACCAACCCCGGGACCATCGGTACCGTCAGCTCGGTTCCCCGCCTCATGCCCGGCCAGGGCGCGATCATCGGCGTCGGCGCGCTCGCCTATCCGGTGGAGTACAGCGGGGCCGACCCGGCCACGTTGGCGGAGATGGGGATCAGCAAGGTCGTCACCCTCACGTCGACCTATGACCACCGCATCATCCAGGGCGCGGAGTCCGGGCTGTTCCTGCAGCGGGTGGCCGACCTCCTCACCGGCAAGGACGGGTTCTACGACGAGATTTTCCGCTCACTGGCCGTCCCCTATGAGTCGGTGGTCTGGCGCCAGGACCACAACCCCGTCGACGCCGAGCGCACCCGGCTGGAGAAGCAGGTGCACGTGCAGTCCCTCATCAACATGTACCGGGTGCGGGGGCACCTG
>JAHWJQ010000070.1 GCA_019348305.1 Actinomycetota bacterium | reverse complement strand
CGTCGACCCGAGGAGAAACCCCATAGGCCTTCGCTGCTGAGTCTGCGCCGCTCCTTTCCGGCGTCAAGGCAAGCCCTTCGGGTGGCCTCCGGCCAGCCTTGACCCCGGCTCGTCGCCGGCGCGCGCCCGCGAACACCAAGGCCCTTCCGATACGGACGTGTTCGCTGCCCACCGAAGCAGCAATCCCTTCACAAGCCCTGTTGACAGCAACGACCCTCTCAGGGATGCCGATCGTCGCGCGCCGGCACCGGCGGCCGACGCGGGCGCCAAGACAATTGCCGCCCCATGCCGATCATCCGCTCGCGCTGGCCTCGGCGACTCGCGAGCCGGCATTCGAAGCGGCTCCGTCCCCAGCCGCCGGCAAGCCGCCTCCTGCTGCGAGCCTCTCGAATGGCCCACGACGGGCGCCCAGGGGCTATCGGCCGAGGACCTGACGTCGCTGATGAGCGGGTAGTTGGCGGTAGCCGCCAAGCGGCAGCAAGAGAAGTAGCCCTGCGGTCAGGTTTCCCGCCAAGAGAATCACCACAACGCCGGCCACCAGAAACAATAGAAGGCCCGCTCTTACAAGCCAGACCTCGCCCGGCGACATAAGGCTGTTCGGATCTCGAGACCCGGGCGGCAGCTGCCGCCAGTCCCGCCACCATGAGCTCTCGTTGCGGGCCACGGTCGGCTGCTACCCGATTCGACAAGCAGACACGCATCGCACTCGCATCGCATGGGACGGCGACCTGGAGGCTAGTTCGTCTCTTCCTGGTAGCCGGTCGACACGGAATTCACTGAGACTCTCAACCCTGCGTCCGGGTCAGTTTGAGCCATGCCACCATGGGCGGTGCGTGCGTGACCTAATCCACCCTTGGCGGCGATCTGCGGGGAACCACGGTTACTCGGGGCACGTCGCCACCGCTGTCGCCATCTCCGGGTTCGCCGTCGTCCTCGCCATCGCCGTGGCTTGCGTCGTGCTGGGCACGGTCCTGTTGGGCGGCGTGTACGAGGATGAGTATCCGTGGTCTTGGCGCCTACCCGCAGCTGTTGCAGCATTCGGCTTCGGCGTCGGCGCCGCCGTGCTCGTCGTCAGGGGGCCCCAGGCCGTCGACGTCAGTGGCCCAGGACAGGCGTACGTTTACGCCGCCGGGTGTCTCGGCGCGCTCCTACCCCTGATCGGCTTCATGATCGCCGAGGAGCCTGGAGGCCTCTGGGCACTGGTCCTTTGGCTCGCCCTCTTCACCATCGTCCTCGTCGGGACAAGAAGTGGCCGAAGGGTCGAGGCCAGGCAGCGACCTCTCGACCACTCTGCCCTCGCCGATCCGTGGAGCCGGAGGAAGCTGGTGCTCTCCTTGGTGGCGATCGTCGGGTTCGGCCTCGTGATCATCGGCTTCGCCGGATGGCAGCTTGCCCAAGGTGCTCTACTGAACGCCGTCGTCATTGCGTCGTTCGCCGTGTTGAACATTGGCATCGGAGTATTGGCGTACTTCCGAAGGCAGCGTTGACGCGCACCGGTGCCGCCGGTCGCCGCCGCCCGTCTGGCGGTACGCGGCGAGTTGCAGAGGCGACGACATCAACCTGCGAGACCTCGCTGCGGGCCTTCTGCCAGCAGTACGGCGACGCAGGCGGCGGCGAGGGCCGCGGAGAGCGACAGGATCAGGTAGCAAACCCAGCTGATGGGGAGCACCAGTAGCTCGACGAGCCCATCAAAGCGATCTGCCAAGGCGAACGACCACGTGAAGCCTTGGAAGACGGTGAACCCTCCGATCGCCGTAATGATGCCGGCCGGCAAGAGTCGCTGGTAAAGCGACCGCACATACCCGAGGAAGCCTCCGGGCAGCGAGTCTCTGGCGAGGATGGCGCTGAACGGCACAGGGGCTAGCAAAGGGACAACCGCGATCGCCGGCAAGACCATGACCACCGATGCGGCGGCGGCCAGAAAGAGCAACGGGCCCCACCACCACGCACGTAGGGCCGGGCCTAAAGACCGCCGGAGGACCGTAAACGTCGAACTGGTCCCGCCACGGCGGGCGTCGAGGAACATGACGCAGAAAGCGCCGTACACCACGTATCCGACGAGCACGACCGAGATTGCCAGTGCAAGCAACGACAGCACGGCGAACTGGTCAGCCGCATCGTTTGGCGCCGGCTCGTTCCAGAAGCTGTAGGAGAACCCCGCGCTGTTGGCCAGCACCATCAGGAAGTACATGATCAGGACGACGGCCAGACCCAAATGCGTCAGGGCAAGCCACTGCCACCGACGCGCCGAAAGCAGCGCCCACCCCAGGCGGAGAAGGCCCGGCGACGATTCAGGAGGGACCCACGCCATGGTCAGGAGACGTGACCTGCGTCGGCGGTCAACAGCTCCATGCCAAGAGTTCGTAACCGTCGGCCCAGCAATGCAAGGGGACCCCACTCCCGCTCTGCGCCTTCCGGGCCGAGGTGCGGAACCAGTACGCGCCTGCGCGCGGCAAGTCCCATCTGAAAGAACACCTAAACAGCAAGTCCATGCAGTACGGGGTCGGTCGGACGCTCGAGGAGAGTCCGCGGCACTCGATCACGTGCCTTCCACAGCCGGCCTTCGGCCAGGTCGCTCCTCACGCGGTCGAGAGCACTCGTAGGCACAGTGCAATGATGACGGAAGAAGTGCCCGCAGTGACTCAATCTGCCGACGACAGGCGGATCCGGGCTCTCTCCCCATTTAGCACCGACGTGCCGCTCGCCCGGGCCGGGCCGACCGGTGCTGGGTCCATGCCGAGGAGCGGACCAGCGCGCCGATCATCCGTTCGCGCTCGGCTCGCCCGCCGGCGAGCCGGCAGTAGGTGCGCGGTCAGTTGCTTGATGGGCCGTGCGTTCTGTTGCAGAGTCGGGACGGACCCGCAGAGGGCGTCCAGATCGCCGATTACGTGCGGGGAGCGAGCGATCTTCTCGCCGTCGCTGCGAGACCACAAACCCCACGACCAGTCCCCAGGTCAGGGTGCTCGAACTCCGACCGAGAGCTTCACAATCCGACGGCGTTGACCAGGTCAATCCGTCAGTCGTCGGCGGCAATGAACTCTAAGTGAACGTTCGGAGCCTTCGCCTCCAGCCGCCTCGCTAATTGCTCCTCGAATGTCGTCGCAATGATCTGAGGAACCGCCGGCGACGGCGCTCGCGCCAACAGCAACGCAACGATCCGACGATTTGCGGGGTCGAGCTGCTCCAGCGGCTCGTCAAGAATCGCGAAGCACCGACGATTCAAAGCCGCCAGCGCCAACAGTCGCGTCGTGATCAACGCCACGCTTCTCTCGCCGGCCGACATCTCCGTGAAGGACAGTGGAGAGCCACCTCGGTTCAGGACAATTTCTCCATCTGAGGTCACCTGCACCCCGCCCCTGCCACCCGCGAACACCTTCTTCCACCGGTCGGCAATCTCGTCGGAGAGCGGATCGATCCGCTGCGCCAACAGTGTTGACAGCACTTCCTGCGCGCTGTCGATCGCTGCACCGACCAGCAGCTCCCGCCGATATAACGAGACGGCCTTCCTGTGGGCGTCCTGAGCTTCAGCGGCCGCCTCGAGAATCGCGGACTGCTGTGCCATCCGTTGCCGCAGCTCGCCAAGCTCCCCGGCGAGCTCGGCGATCCGTGCCGATGCTGCACTGGCGGCGCTACGGGCCTCTCCCACTCCTACCCCTGGGTCCGGCGGCAGCTCCGGCTGGTCGCGAAGCTCCTGTTGCAGTGCCCGCAGCGCCGCCCGAAGCTCGACCTGGCGGCGGCGGCTCTCCTCCACGGCGGTGATAGCTTCGTCTGCCGCCGTGATGTCGCGGCGGTGGCTGGACTCGGCGACTTCGCGGTGATCTTCGTCTAGGGGCCGCCGACAGACCGGACAGTCACTGTCGGCGTCCGACAACTGGGCGAGCAGTTCGACCGCGAGATCCCGGCGCGCTTGGTGGCGGGCCGTCTCCCGGCTGATCTCGTCCAACGCACTGTCGGCTGACGCAAGCAGCTCCTCGAGCTCCTCGGCGATCATGTCTGCGCTGACGGGAGCGCCGACGAGATCGGCCGCTCGCTGCGCAACCGATCGCACTGTCTCGAGGTGCGCAGCGAGCCGCACTTGTGCGGCTTCGAAGCGGTCGACCGCAGCGAGGCGGTCCTGAAGTTGCTGGTGGCCTTGCTGGACTGCTTCCAGCGTCTCGGTCGTCACCGCGATGGCCTCGACGAGCTCGTCGACCGCCGACGCGGCAGCCGAGACCTCCGACGCGTCCATGCGTGCTGCTGCCCGAACCCTTTTGATCGCCGCTGCGGTGGAGCGGCGCTCGTCATGCAGAGCCGATAGAGCGCCTTCGATCTTGTCGATCCCGTACAGGCTGCACAGGTAGCGGCGAAGATGCAGCTTCTCGGCGTCATAGTCGTGTAGGGAGCCTGCGGGGAGAACGGCCAGTCGGGCGAGATCGTCCGAGCTCGCACCGAACATGTCCCGCACAAGTGCCTCCGCGGCGTCATCGTCGGCGACGGAACCGTCAATGAATACGTCGACGTTGACGCCCGCACCCCTTTTCTTCGGTGTAATCGTCCGCCGGATGGTTCGTTGGTCGCCGCCGGGCGGGCCGAGGGTCACCTCGACCTGCGACGACGAATGACCGCGGCGGAGCGCCAACGCCGGATCGACTTTCGTTCTTGCGCCGAAGAGGACCCATGCGGTCGCTTGGACGAACGACGTCTTGCCGATCCCGTTTCGGGCGACGATGAAGGTGGCCCCGTCATCTAGGGCCAGCTCGAGGCTTGAGAACCCTTTCCAGCCCTCAAGGCGGAGGAGGCGGATCACGGAGCACCGACGAGGGTGCCGATTCGGTCCTGCACCGCTCGGCCGGTCGGCACGGTACCGGCGTGGACGGCCGCTAGAAGGTCGGCGAGGGCGACCGCATCGGCATCGGAGATGGTGGCGAGCGCGTCCTGTTTCGCGGGGATCTGCGCCCGCGCCATCTTCGTGCGGGCGACTGCGCGTCGCGTCGCGCTGGCGATCACGTCATCGATCGGCGCAGGATCCGCCGTGAGGTGGCTTAGGTCGAGCTGCGACCAGTTCGGCAGGAACGCCTCGAAAAATCGTCGCAGTGCGTCCTCGAAGTCGAGGATCGGGTGCGTGCGGCCGGGCGGCCGGGCGGGGCCCTTCGTCCGCAGGGTCGTGCGGACGTCGGCTGGTTCGAGCGTGACGGTCGAGTGGCCGTCGTCGCCGGCGACAACGAAGACGGCGTTGAGCTGGGGCTGGCGGTCGAAGAGGCGCGCTGCGACGTGGACGGCTGGTTCGGCGAGGGACTCGGCGTCCGCGACGGTGGTGCACACGAGCAGGTGAGTCTCGAGACCGAGGAGGTTGACGTTCAGCTCCTGGTCGACTGGTAACGGAGCCCAGTTGCCTGCCTCAACGATCGTGACGTCTGCGTCGGGGCGAATCCAGAGCACGATGGCGGTTAGGGCGGGGGCGTCCGCCGCGCCCGAGCCGGCGACGGTGGGCACCGTACGGCCCGGCGCATCATCGGTTCCGTAGGCGATGCTCGGACCGAGCAGGTCGATCAGCGCCGCCGCCACGCTGGCCGGGACGTGCGCGATCGTCTCGTTCTCGAAGGCGGCGATGTCGGAGTCGACCACCGTGGCTCCGGTCGCCGACACCTCGCGCGCGACGTCTCGGGCCGAGCGACCAGAGCGAACGCGAAGCTCCCGGAGGCGCGCGCCGAGGAGGCGCCTGTTGCCCTCTCGGGGGCTGAACCCGAGTCGGGCTGCGGCAGCGTCGGCGTCGGCGCCGCTCGTGTCCCAGCCCTTGAATTCATCGTCCTCGCTCGGGTACGGAGCGGAGTGCACCGCTCCCAGCACGATCGGGAGCAGTTCCTCGACTTCGGCGCGGAGGTCCGCGTCGAGGTCGTCGAACGCGAACGGCTCTCCTGCCCGGCTGGCGGCCAGGAAGTCGATGATCGTCTGGGCGATCTCGGCGTCCCGGTCGTTGGTCTGGTCCATCTGTCCTCCTCTCTAGCTCTGGGTCGGGGGTGGAATGTCACGGTCGACTCGCAACTTCGCTCGAAGCTTCTTGACGACGTCGGCTTCGATCTGGGAGATCCGCTCCCTGGTCAAGTTCAGCGCCGAACCGGTTTCCGTTTGGGTGTGGTTAGAGCAATACCTGTACTGGAACACCTGGTCCTCATTTCTGTTGAAGATTTGACGTTGATCCCACGATGCAGCGAGCACTTCCTCCGCGGCGATCACCCGCTCGGCCCTCGTGAACCCGTCGGCCGCCAACTCGTCCGGCTCATCGATCACGGTGTCGGTCGGTTCGAGTCGTCGGTCCTTGCGCGCCAAGTCGATCGCCCGGCGCACGACAACCGTCGTCAGCAGGGCGGGCACGTTTGTTGTCGATGCGTTCAAGAGTCCTCGTTCGAGCACTTCCAGCCACGCCTGTTGCACGGCGTCCTCAGCGATGCGCTTGTTGATCCTCGAGGCCGCCTTCACGAGCTGCGAGTAGTAGGCGCGCCAGATGGCGTCGTAGTCCGGTTTCCCGGATTGGACGCCTTGGAGCAGCGCAGCGTGGTTGGGAGGTCCCACTCAACTACTCGTCGTGTAGGGACGGGTGGGGGTAAGACATTCTTCGGATCATCTTGTTCTCCTCACCGTAGAGGCGACGCGCGTGTCGTCGGCGGAACGGGGAGGCGCACAGACAGCGGCCGGTGTTGTCGCGACCGATGCGCCGGACTGCGCCGGTCGGGCGGCCGCTGAGATCCAGATCGACGCGACGGTCGACGAGGGGGATGCCGAGTGCGGCCTTCGCCAGTTCGGAGGTGAGCAGGGTCCCCGCCGCCCAGGAGACGAATGGTGCAGAGACGAGGACGTCGGAGTCGTCGACCGTCATTTGGGCTTGGGCGTAGGCGTTGCGGACCAGGTCCTCGAGGCGGCGGTCGACGAAGGCGGCTGCGTCGCTGGCTGGGATCCTTCCGGCGGCGCACGCCGCCGCCAGGTCGTCGCCCGTCAGGCGGTCACCGGCGAGGAGGCGGGCGATCCGAGGGAGCGGCAGGCCCGTGACGTCGGCGTAGACCTGCATTTGCGTCACCGGAGAACCGACAGCGAGGAACTGGCAGTACGGGCAGGCAGCGTCGTCGTCCGGGTGTTCGCGTTGGGTGTGTAGGGCGAGGCCGGCGACGCCGGCTGAGAAGGTGGTTGCGGCGAGGGCGTCGGCGACGTCGGCGCGCGCGTCGGTGCGGTCGACGGAGGAAACGACAATCCCGCGGTGGCCGGGATGGTCGCGGCTGACGACGAAGTCGGCAACCGTGCCGGCGTGGCCGGTGGCCACCCAGCCGGCATCGCGGAGCATCTTCTCGAGCCACAGCACCTTCGGTCCCGTGACGGAAGGTGTGCTCGCCGGGTACCGGTAGGGGTTCCTCGCTGGGTCGAACGCGTCGGGGTCGATGATGTGGGCATGGCCGGCGATTGGCAGCGCCAGGGCGAGCGCAGTGCTGCTCGAGCCAACCGATCCGGCACCGAACCACCAGATGGGCGGGGGCGCCGAGAACGTGCCGCCCGGTTCGTCGACAGTTCGGTGCTGGTGGTCGAGCAGGTTCCAGGTGAGAGCTGGTCCAACGGTGACGTACGCAAACCCGAGGGGCCCCAACGCGGCCTTGAACGCTTCGGCAGCCGCGAAGCAGGCAGCGGCGTGGAGGCCGAGACCTGTGGTGAGAGCCTCGATCGGGGCGGGTTCTGCCGTGAGGGTCACGTTCCAGTCGCCGCCGCCGACCCACCAGTCCGCCGGCCCGTCCGCGCCGACCGAGAACACGATGTCCTGTGCCGCCGCGGTCGTTGCGTCAATACGAGGGAGGTGGGCGTCGTCGCAGGCGGCAGCGACGTCCGCCGCATTCCAAGGGTTGTGCGCCAGCTCTGCGTTGCCTTCCAATGTGGTGTGCGGGTGGAGCCGGGCGAGCATGTGCACCAAGGCGGCAGCGGCGAACCCGGCCGCCGGGGAAATGCGTGGTCCGACACGGACGACAGGCCGGACCGCCTCAAGGGCCTCACGGCACTGCTGGACGCCGGCGCCGACGAGACGGGACGCGAGCTCGAAGCGAGGGTCGCTCATCGGGCGACGACGAAGCGGTCACGTCCCGACCCGGCAGGCAGCTCGATCCACTCGTGGCCTTGACGGACGTAGACGGCGCAGCAGGAGAAGCCTTGGCGAAGGCCAAGTCCGAAGAACGGTACGACGATGCTGAGCGCTCCCTCGTGAGTGAGCGCCGGGTTCCTGTCATCAGTCGGCGAATGGAACGGCAGCTCGGGATGCGAATGGATGCGCGACACGTAGGTCTCGCCGGATCGGAGCCCGCCGGCGAGTTCTAGCTTGCCTTGCAAGGTCACTTCGACCGAGCAGTACGGGGCGGGCGTCGCGTGCTGGTGGGGGATGACGAGGCGGATCGCAGTGAGCGACGCCGCGATCATCGCGGTTCCCTCGCAGCCACGTGACCCGCAGTCCTCGAAGAACCGGCGGGCTTCGTCGAGGACGGCGAGCGGGACGGTCAGCGGCGTGGGAGGCGTTCTCGGCGGGACGGTCATGAGAGGTCCGTTCTTCAGCGGAGGTGCGGTCAGCCGGCTATGGCGTACAGATGGCCGAGGAGGTCGGTCAGCTGCAGCCGCCCCCGGTACAGGTCCCACCGGTCGGCGAGGTGCGACGGGTGGGTGTGGTACTCGAAAGTCCCGCGGATGCAGACGAAGGGCCGCCCGTGGACGGGGTGGATGCTGTGGAACAGGGTGCCCGGCCAGTTCGTCGGCGGGAGCGGCGCCCCGTCGCCCGTCGTGACGTCGACGGCCATGGGCTCAGCGTCGTATCTTCCGGCGTCGAGGCGGAGTTCGACGTCGTCACGGACGGGGCCGTAGATGAGGTGGCCGTCGCGGGTGATCGGCCGGCCGAACTGCTCAACGGCGGCGGCGATCTCCGCGTCGAGCAGTTCGGCGAGGACGGCGGGGTGCAGCATCAGCCGTCGACCTGGGCGTCCTTCGGGAACAACTGGAGGACGTCGCCGTCAACGATGTCGTAGTCGTCGAGGCGGCCGGCGGCGTTGAGGTCCTTGGCGACGCCGTCGCGGACGAGGGCGAGGCCATAGTTGCCAGGCGCCAATTGGTTCTTGGCGACGAAGTGGTCGACAGCGGTCTTGGTCGTCTTGTCGACGCGGTCGTGGTCCTTGAGCTCGAACTCGTCGCCGAGGCCAGCGGGCGTTCGGACGGTTACGGTGATGTCGCGCTTGTTCTTGTGGTCGTTCGGCATGTGCCCTCCTCAGGGTCTCATCTATTCGTCGTCCGGGGGGACGGGGGCCGTAAGACCAAACCTTGGTGGAGACGACGAACGGCAGGCCGCCGGTTTGGAGGTGATGCCGTCGGTGACTGCCGTCCGCCGACCCTCGGATCAAAGATCGCGAACGACCAGATGGACGGTTCCAGTACGCCCGTTGGCAGCCGGGCCGCACCGAAGGGGCGGACAGAACGCGCGGTCCACCCCCGGCGAGGCCGCCCCGAGGTGCCGATCATGGCGGCTCCGAGCAGCGGCGGCCGATGGGTCGCCGTCGCGGCCTGGGAGCACCGATCGCTTCTTCGCGCTGGCGTCGCCCGTCGGGGTCGTCGACACGCCTGCGAGGGCGAAGGGTCAACGCCGTACCCGAGGTGCCGACCCCGCAGCGTCCGAGCAGCAGCGGGCCACGGTCCGGAGTCGCCAACCCGGCGTCGCGACCGGCATTATGAACTGTCCTTTACCGGGTGGGCAGAGGGATGCAGATAGAAGCGGGTCGCGAGGTCGATGGAGCGGCGGCCGAATTCGCGCAGCGTGAGTGGGCAGCCCATGACGCCGAGCATTTT
>JAHWJQ010000006.1 GCA_019348305.1 Actinomycetota bacterium | reverse complement strand
CGCATAGGTCGCGAGCACGGAGCGACTCACCCTCTCCTACTCTGGGGCTGATGTTGCTTTCCCGGCGGGCGTTCCTGCAGCGGGCCGGCGTGTTGGCGGCCGCCGGGCTCGCTGACCCGGACCTGCTCCGGGCCCGGGAACGGGCGTGGGGCATCACCTCGGCGACGACTGCCTCACCCAGCGGCACCACGCTCGAGTCGACGTTGGTGCCCGTCGGCACCGGTTATCGCCGCTTCATCGAAGCTCCGGGTTGGCCGACGCGGGTGCGCACGCTCGGGCCTGAAGCGATGCCGGGCCGGCACGACCGCCGCGTGCCACTGGCCGCGATCGTCCACCTCACCGACATCCACATCATCGACACCGAGAGCCCCAGCCGCGTCGAGTTCCTCGACCGTTACTCCGACCCGCCGTTGCCTGACCGGTTCAAGGCCGCCTTCCGTCCTCAAGAGACACTCACCGCTCAGGTGGCCGAGTCGATGGTGCGCCGCGTCAACAGCCTCGCCGGCGGCCCCATCACCGGTCGTCCCTTCGACTGCGCAGTCTCGACCGGGGACAACGGCGACAACCGCCAGGAGAACGAGCTGGCGTGGTTCATCACGCTGCTCGACGGGGGGAGGGTCGCCGCCAGCAGCGGCGGCCCGAGGTACGAAGGCGTGCAGGACCAGGAGCCGACGACCTACGACCGGCACTACTGGCACCCCGACGACCTGCGTTCCGATGGCGACTTCTACAAGCAGTTCCACGGTTTCCCTTCCCACCCCGGGCTGTTGGCCGCAGCGGCCGAGCCGTTCACCGCCTCCGGGCTCCAGATCCCCTGGTACACCACCTACGGCAACCACGACGGGCTGGCACAGGGCACTGCCTCGCCCAATCCCGCCTTCGAGGCGATCTCCACGGGGCCGATCAAGGTCGTGGACCTGCCCGCGGGGATGAGCCCGGTCGCCTTTTTGGGCGGGTTGCAGTCGGGGAACCCCTCGGTGCTGGCAGCGCTGGCCGAGGCCCCTGCCCGCGTGGTCACCCCCGATGCAAGGCGCCGGTACCTGTCGCCGCAGGAGTGGGCGCAGCTCCACCTCGCCTCACCGGCCAGGCCTGGCCCCGTCGGCCACGGGCTCCCGGCGACGGCAGCGACCTCGGGCCTGCTGCATTACACCTTCGATGTCGCGCCCGCCGTTGTGGGGATCTCCCTCGACACTGTCGACCGTGGCGGTCTCGAGCAAGGCTCGCTCGACCCGGCACAGTTCGCCTGGCTCGAGGACCGGCTCGAGGAGCATTCGTCCCGCTACTTCGACAGTGCCGGCACCCTGATCAGAACCTCGGCCACCGACCGGCTCATCGTGGTGTTCAGCCACCACAACCTGGAGACGATGAACAACGAGACGCCCGACCCGACCACGCCCGGCCGGCGGGTCTTGGGGCCGGCGGTCAAAGCGCTGCTCCAGAGATTCCCCAACGTGATCGCCTGGGTGAACGGGCACAGCCACCGCAACCAGGTGCTCCCCCACCCCCACCCGAGGTCGGGCGGGTTCTGGGAGATCATGACCGCCGCCCACGTCGACTACCCCAGCCAGGCGCGGCTGGTGGAGATCGTCGACAACCGCGACGGGACACTGTCGCTGTTCGGAACGCTCATCGACCACCTCGCTCCGGCCGTTGCCGCCACCGGCGCCACCGGGCTTCTCGACCTGGCCTCACTCAGCCGGGAGTTGTCGGCCAACGACTACCAGCGTGACCATGTCAAGGCACTGGGGACCGAGGACGATCTCAATGTCGAGTTGCTGGTGGCGGCACCCTTCCAGCTGACGTCGGTCTCCACCCCCTCAGCGGTCACCGAGAAGCCGGCTGAACGCCGCGCCGTCCTGCCCGCTACCGGGGCCGACCGCTCGGTCGGGCTGGGTGTGGGCGCGGCGGCGCTGGCCGGCGCCATCGCCTTGCGCCAGCGCCGACCGACGGTCGCTGCCCAGGATCAATGACCTGCCCGGTGGCGGGGGGCGTCCTCGGGCGGGCAGTACGGGATGCTGGAGTGGGCCTGGTGGGTGCCTCGGTCGAGATGATGGTGGCGGTGGGGGACGCTGGCGTGGGCCTGGCCCGTGGTGTGGTGCGGCTCGCAGCCGGTGTGGTGGGCCCCGGCAACTGACGCCGAAGACAGCACCATCGCAGCTCCCAGGGTGCAGGTGGCAACGATCCTTCGCATTGTCGGTCTCCTCTCTTTGGCCCAGCCCAGAGGCGGGCGCGACGAACTCGCACCACCCTAACCACCCCAGACCAATTTCAACCCGACATGGCAATAGTGCTCGCGCACTCCTACCATGGCCGCTCGGGACACCGTCGTCGATCATCGATGCGATGCTGGTCGTGCATGACCTTTGCCATTCGCATGGCTCGGCCAGGGGCCTGTACGAGTCCGAGGGCTGGACCGACACCGGGATTGCGCGCGAGGCCGAGATCCTCGGGGTGAGGGTCAGCGAGGTTCGCTATGTCCGGGTCCTCGACCTCTGAGGCGGGGGCCCGCCCCGGAAGCTGAAGTAAGGCCGGCGGGCACGGCAACGGCATCGGCGTACTTGGCCAGGAGGGGTCCGACGATGGCCGACAGCAGGACGAACGCCGCGGCGAGAGCGCCCAGGTCGTCACCATGTTCGGTCGCCGCGCCCAGGCTGGCGATGACGATCGAGAACTCGCCGCGAGCGACGAGGACGCTACCGGCGCGGAGGCGACCAGGTGTGGCGATGCCCAGCGGGCGACACGCTATCCAGCCGGCGCCGAGCTTTCCGAGCACACCAACGGCGGCGAGCGCGGCTGCCGGTACAAGGGCCCCTAGCAGCGCCGCCGGGCGGATCTGGAAGGAGAAGAACAGGAAGAACGTCGCCGCGAAGAGGTCCCTGAGCGGTGCGACGAGTGGCCCGGCCCGGGCCTGCACGGGCCCCGAGAGTGCCAGTCCGACGAGGAAGGCGCCGATGGCAGCGGACACCTCCAGTTGCTGAGCGAGGCCGGCAACGAGAAGCGTGAGGCCGAACACGGCGAGGAGGAGTGCCTCGTCGGAGCCCCGCGCCAGTGCGTCACTGAGGCGGCTTCCCCAGCGCAAGGCCACGACCAGGATGAGCGCGACCGCTATGAGGGCGGCAACCACGGTCGCTGCCGTGGCGGCGAGGCCCCGGCCGGCGACGAGAGCAGCCACGATCGGCAGGTAGGCCGCCATGGCGAGATCCTCGATGACGAGGAGGTTGAGGATGGCCGGGGTCTCCCTGTTGCCGAGACGGTCGAGGTCGTGAAGCACCTTGGCGACCACCCCCGACGAGCTGATCCAGCACACCCCTCCGAGGAGCACGGCCGTCGTTGTTCCCCATCCGAAGAGCATCCCGGCGAGGAAGCCAGGCGTGAAGTTGAGGGCCGCGTCGGCGATCCCTGCCGGTCCGCCGGTCCGTAGCCCTTGACGCAGCTCGTCGCCGGTGTACGCGAGCCCCAGCGTGAGCAGAAGGAGGAGCACGCCGATTTCGGCCGAGAGCGAGATGAAGTCGGCGCTCACGTCCAGCGGGGCCACGCCGCCCTCGCCCACCGCAAGACCGGCCACGAGGTAGAAGGGGATGGCGGTGATCCCGAACCGGCCCGCCACGCGAGCAAGGACCGAGAGCACGAGGACCACCGCACCGATCTCGATGAACACCACGGCGGCGTCGCCGCTCGCGGCGGCGATGACAGTCACGTCAGGAGCAGGTCGCGCAGCTGGGCCAGGCCCTCTGGGGTCCCGACGGCAACAACGATGTCGTCCGCCTGGAACCGGTGTTCCGGTCCCGGTGCCGGGATGGTCGTCTCGCCGCGCAGAACCGCCACGATCGACACGCCGGTGCGGGTGCGGAACTGGCCGTCCCCGATGGTGGCGTTGGCGAACCGTGACCCCCGGGGCAGGGTGATCCACTCCATGGCGAGGCCCTGAAGCTGTTGTTGCACCGCAGTCAGCGCTTCACTCACCTGGGTCGCTCCGAGTAGCTCTGCCAGCGTTCGGGTGTCGTCCCCGCTCAGATGGAGCACCGTCGTCGCCGCGTCAGGATCCTGGCGGTCGTAGATGACCAGCTCGCGTCTTCCGCTGCGGTGCGAGAGCACCGCGAGCCGCTCGCCGGATGCGGTGGTGAACTCGTGGCGAACGCCGACCCCCGGCAGTCGCGTCTCCCTCACCTCAGCCATGTTCGGTCCCTTCGGTCGTGCCATTTCGGCCGCTTACGGCGTGGCCGGAGCGCCTCTTGCCCGGAGCGCGTCTCCGATATGGGTCGGGATCTGCACCTTCCAACCGTCGCGTGGGAGATCCGTCATCTTGGTCCGACCCTTGTGGGCGTTGCCCACCGCCAGCCACCCGTCCCGCGGCGGCCGAGATCGGTGGTTCTTTTGCTTTGGTCATCGCCAGGTGCACCCTGGCGCGACTACAGGGCGAGCTGAAAGGAAGGGGGCCCGCGGGGCCCGGCGGGCAGCCGGCCGCCATGCAGGGTGGCGGTGACCACACATGGGCGGCCAACGACGCGACCAGCGAGGGCAACGAGCGCCGCCACTGCCGAAAGGACCGAAGGGAGCGGCGGCCAACGGTGCTTGAGCGGTCGGCCGTCGTTCAATCGGTCAAGCGGGCGGTCGAGGTTCGAGCGCAAGGCGGCTGCCTCGCTCTCGGATGAAGTGGTCAAGACGATCGCTGTGCCGGCGCGACCGCGGCTGGCTGGCGTAGCAGGATCGTCGGGTTCGAGCGTGACGCCCCACAGGGCGAGCGCGACCAACGCGAGCAGCCCGGTACGGACGGCTCGGCTCCGGGGCACGATCAAAGGGTAGTGCGTCCTGCCGCCAGTCCATCCTGTGTGGCCTTCGCGAGCAGGGACCCCGAGTGCGGCATCAGGGCCTTCAGGCTCTCGCTGCCTCCGCGGCCCGGTGGATCTCCTCCGGTTGCACCACGCCCACGAGATGACCCGACAGCGTGGTGACGACGACCCATCGAGCGGAACTGTTCTTCAGCTTGGGCGACATCTCCTGGGCCGTCACATGCGGTCGGTAGGTGCTCGGTCCCTCCTGCATCACCTCTGCTACCGCCCGGCCACCGTCGCCACGGACGGCGTCGCCGCGAACGAGGCCGATGACGACTCGGTTCGGGCCGGTCACAACGAGCGAGAGCGCCCAGTCACCGAGGCGCTCTCGTACGTGAGAGACCGACTCGTCGAGGGTGCAGGTCGGGACTGCAGGATCGGCAAGGGTCGAGAGCCGGGGCCGATCCACCAGCGCACCCTCGAAGGCAAGCCCCTCTCCGATCCAGTCCATCTTCGAACCCACGTAGTCGTAGACCTCGTTGAAACCCAGGCTCTCGAGTCGCCACGCGGCTCGGGGGCTCATGTCTCAGAGCGAGTCGTAGCAGTAGGTGATGACGGGACGCGTCGGATCGAGCCGCTCGGGGGCGAGCTCGCTCAGCGCTTTGAGCGGCACGTGAATGGCGCCCGCGATGTGGGACTCTTCCCACTCGGCGGTGGGCATCACGTCGACGAGTTGGGCGCCGGTGGTCACCAGGCGCTGCACTTCATGGCGGTCGACCTCGGTGGGCATGTGCCTCCTTCGCGGTTTCGAGTTGGTGGGCGTCACTGGATGTTCGCGTCTCTTCCCCTGGTGCCATCCTGGCTGACGTGGAAGCATCGGATGCGTCGCCCGTCGTGCCTACCCCCGTAAGACCCCCAAACGACCGCCGCCAGTACGACGACCTGGCCGGCGAGTGGTGGAAGCCCGATGGGGAGTTCGCTGCGCTCCACTGGCTCGCCGCCGCCCGCGCCAGGCTGGTGCCTCCCCCGCGCCACCCGGGCGCGCTGCTCGTCGACGTCGGGTGCGGGGGCGGCGTGCTGGCGCCCCACCTGTCGGGCTATCACCACGTCGGGGTGGACCTCACACTCTCGGCGCTGCGGCTCGCCCACTCCCACGGCGTCGTCCCTGTGGGCGCCGACGCCACTCGGCTTCCTTTCGCGGATGGGGCGGCGCAGGTCGTCGTGGCCGGAGAACTCTTCGAGCACGTGGCCGACGTCGAGGCGGTGTGCGGTGAGATCTCCCGTATCTTGGGACCGGGTGGCTCGGTGGTGTTCGACACGATCAACAACACCCGCTGGGCGCGGTTGTCGCTGGTGACGATCGGAGAGCGCATGCCCGGAGGGCCGCCGCGGAACATCCACGACCCGGCGCTGTTCGTGGTGCCGGAGCGGGTGGTGGACGCGTTCGCCTCCCACGGCGTCCGCGTATCGCTGAGCGGCCTGCGACCATCGGGAGTCGACTACCTCCGCTTCCTCGTGGACCGGTCGCGGACGGTGCGCATGCTCCCCACCGGTTCGCTGGCCGGGGTGTACCAGGGTGTCGGGCGCAAGTGGTGACACAGTCGCCGATCGAGCGTGCCCGAAGGGTGGCCCCGAAGCTGGCGGCGCGAGCCGAACAGCACGACCGCGACGCTTCGTTCCCGGTCGACGACGTGGAGGACCTTCGAGCCGAAGGGCTGGCGGGGCTCATGGTGCCCGCCAACCTGGGAGGACTGGGCGCGGGGTTCGCCGAGTACGTGCAGGTGGCGATGGAGCTGGGCCGGGCCAGCGCGGCGACAGCGCTGCTGTTCAACATGCACGCGTCGGTGACAGGTGGCCTGGCGGGCATCACCGGTGATCTCGCACGTGCGCTCGGTGCCTCCGAGGACTTCTTGCACGAGCGGGACCGGGTCCTGCGCGAGGCGGCATCGGGCGCCATCTACGGGGTGGCGATCAGTGAAGCCGGCGTGGGGTCGCGCCTGTCGCGTCTGCGGACGCGGTACCGCCCGGAGGGGGACGGCTTCCGCCTCGTCGGGTCCAAGGTTGCCTCTTCGGGCGCCGGCCACCTCGACGGGTACCTCGTCGCCGCCCGCAGGGAGGCCGACGAGGACCGTCCGGACACTGCCCCTGTGGTCTCCTACTTCTTTCTTCCCGGCGCAAGCCTCGACGTCGAGGGCGAGTGGGACCCCCTCGGAATGCGAGCGACCGCAAGCCGGGGCGCCCGGCTCGACACGTGGGTGCCACGATCGGCCCTCCTCGGAGTCGAGGGCATCGCCGTGTTGATGGCCTACGCCATGCCCCAGTGGCTCGTCGCCTCTTACGCAGCCGTGTACGTCGGCCTCGCCGAGGCGGTCATCGATGCCGCCCGGGGTTTCCTCGTCAGTGCTCACCGGCGAGGGGCGGCGGTGCGCTCCCGGCTCGGACGCGCCGATGCTGCGGTGGCGGCCGCTCGGTTGGCGGTGGAACGAGCCGGCGACCTGGTCGACCAGCGCCCGGGCGAGCCGGACACGAACCGCTCGGTCTACCGGGCCAAGCTGCTCGCCGGCGACGTGGCCATGGAGGCGGCGGCCAACCTGGCCGAGGCGTGCGGCCTCGGCGCCCTCTCCCGGGGCTCACCCATCGAGCGGGCCTTTCGTGACGCCCGTTTCGGTGCCGTCATGCCCCCCCGCAGCGACGTCTGCGCCGACTACCTGGGCGCCGCGCTGTTGGGTCTCGACCCCCAGGCGGTCGAGGAGCCACCGTGGTGAACGGGGCGACCATGGTGGCGCCCCCTGGTTACGGCTCGATGTCGACGCCGCGCCAAAAGGCGACGTGGTCCTTGATCTCCGCTGCGGCCGGCTTGGGGTCCGGGTAGTACCAGGCGGCGTCGGCGTTGACCTTGCCGTCGACTTCCAGCGTGTAGTAGCTGGCTCGCCCCTTCCACGGGCACGTCGTGTGCGTGTCGCTTCTCCTCAGGTACTCACCGTTGATGCTTTGAGGCGGGAAATAGTGGTTACCCTCGACCATCACCGTGTCCTGGCTCTCAGCGAGCTTCACTCCGTTCCAGACCGCGCGCATGGCAGTCCTCCTTCCTGTCTCGCTTTGTCTTTTCTTCTCTTCCCACGGTGGTGGCCGCTGTGCGAACAGCGTAGGGATTGTGACCAAACCGTGATCGGCCTGGTAGGACCCCATCACTCCTCCTCCGGCCAACTCGGCGAGGGCGCGGTCGTCCTCGACGATCAGTACCAAGAGGCGGACAGGGCCGCGGCTCACGAACATGGTGGACGGCGGTCGCCTCACTGGGGCAGCCGCAGCAACGCCGTGTAGAGGGTGAGGCCGGGCCCGAAGGCCATCAGGACGACGGGACCGCCTGGGGCGAGGGGTTGGGTGGCGAGGACCCGCTCCAGGATCAGCAGGACCGTCGCAGAGGAGGTGTTGCCCGCCGTGGCGAGGACCTCACGGGAGGCGCCGAGCTGGTCCTCGTCGAGCCCCAGGCGCTCTCCCACGACGTCGAGGATCCTCGGGCCCCCGGGGTGCACGGCCCACGCCGCCACATCGGCGATCCCGAGGCCGTGGCGCCCGAGCAGCTCGTCGACGGTGCTCTTGACATGGCCGGCGAGGATGGCGGGCACGTCGGGGGAAAGCGCCATGCGAAAGCCGTGCTCCGTGACGTCCCACCCCATGTGGCCGCCGTTGGCCGCGTCCGTTCGGGCGGCCACGTCCACGACCTCCAGCCCCTGGCGCCGGGGGGCCACGGCCACCGCGGCGGCGCCGTCGGCGAACAGGGCGTGGGCCACCACCTGGCCGACATCGTCGGTTGGCGCCTGGACGTGGACGCTCGCCACCTCCACGCACAGCAGGACCCCGGTCCTGCCTCTGGCCGCCGCAGCGTCAGCGACGCTGGCCAGCGCGGGGATCGCCGCGTAGCACCCCATGTGCCCCACGTGGAGGCGTTCGACGTCGGCGCGCATACCGGTCGCGCCGGCCACGAGGACGTCGACGCCCGGCGTGGTGTACCCCGTGCACGACACGACGGTGAACAGGTCGACTTCGGCAGCATCGAGGCCGGCGTCGGCCAGGCAGTGCTCCACCGCCTCCTGGCCGAGTGGCACCGCCTCCTCCACGAACCGGCGCATGCGGGCCCCGGTGGCCCACTCCCGGACGTCTTCCTTCATGGGCACCACGCAGCCACCCCGGCTCCGCACCCCAGAGCGGCGGAAGATGGCCCGGGCGGCGGGCGCATCGGCGAAGTGGTCAGCGAAGAACTCCTCCCACAGCCGGTCCTGGTCGATGGGCTGAGGGGCGGCAGTGCCGAGGCCGATGATCGCTGCGTTCACGACCACGCCGCCACCCCCCACCGCTCGGCGTCAGCCGCTCGCAGCTCCAGGCCCAGCCCGGCCTGGCTGCGGTCACGGCGCAGCACCCCGCCTGGCTCCGGGCCCAGCGCCCCGTCGAACAGCAGGTGCTCAACCCGGACGTGGTCGTGCAAGTACTCGAGCCAGGTCACACCGTGGTCCGGGTAGCACTCCGCCGGGGCCAACGCCTGTTTGCGGGTGTAGGCGCCGTTGGCGTCGACGAACAGCTCGGTGCCTTCGCCGACGGCGTCTCTCACCCGGGCCCGATCGTCCTCCGGGTGGCGGCCAACCTTCATCTTGAATCGGGGGATGCGCTGTTCCACCCACCCGGCCAGCTGGGAGCGGAGGCGATCGAGGGACTAGGAGGTGAAGTCGCCGCTCCCGTAGATCGGCCCGGCGTAGTGGACGCCGTCGAGCAGCACCACCAGCGGAAGGCCGAGAAGCCGACCTTGAGGTCCGACAGGGGACGCGGAAAGGCGCGGGCGACGACGCGCTCGACCGTCGGCGTCGCCGTCGTCATCTGTGGGTGAACTCCTCGACCTTGCCTCTGAACGCCTGGCGCACGATGTCGCCCGCCGCCGGGTCGCCCTTCATCAGGGCCGACATCAGCGCCTTGGCCTGCTTCCACTCCACGTGGGGCGGCAGGGGTGGGACTTCCGGGTCGGTGATCGCGTCGAGGAGGAAGGGACGGTCGGCGGAGAACGCCTGGTCCCAGGCCGGGCCGAGCTGATCGGGGCGGTCGACGCGCAACCCCGAGAGCCCGAGGGACTGGGCGAAGGCCGCGTAGTCCACGTCGGGCAGCTTCTGGGACGCCTCGAACTTGGGAAAGCCGCCCATGGCCCGCATCTCCCAGGTCACCTGGTTCAAGTCGTTGTTGTGGAGCACGAGGACCACCAGGCGCGGGTCGTCCCACTCCTGCCAGTACTTGGCGATGGTGATCAGCTCGGCCAACCCGTTCATCTGCATGGCGCCGTCGCCCACCAGGGCGATGGCCGGGCGATCGGGGTGGGCGAACTTGGCACCGATGGCGTAGGGGACGCCGGGGCCCATGGTGGCGAGGGTCCCCGACAGCGACCCGCGCATGCCGGCCCGCAGCTTGACGTCTCGCGCGTACCAGTTGGCGGCCGACCCCGAGTCGGAGGTCAGGATGGCGTTGTCGGGAAGACGGGGGGAGAGCTCCCAGAACACCCGCTGGGGGTTGATGGGGTCGGCGTCGTTCATGGCCCGGGCCTCGACGATCTCCCACCACCGGCGCACCTCGTCTTCGATCCCCTGCCGCCACGGACGGTTGGGCTTGGGCTCGAGGAGCGGCAGGAGGGCCTGCAGCGTGGCGCGGCTGTCCCCGACAAGGTTGACCTCCATCGGGTAGCGCAGGCCGATCATCTTGCCGCTGATGTCGATCTGCACCCCGCGGGCCTGTCCGAAGGGCGGGAGGAACTGGGTGTAGGGGAAGCTGGAGCCGATCATCAGCAGGGTGTCACAGCCCATCATCAACTCGTAGCTCGGCTTGGTGCCGAGCAGCCCGATGGACCCGGTGACGAAGGGGAGGTCGTCGGGGAGCACGTCCTTGCCGAGGAGGGCCTTGGCCACACCGGCCCCCAGCACGTCGGCTGCCTGAACCACCTCAGCGGCCGCGTGGCGTGCCCCCTGGCCGACCAGGACCGCCACCCGGTCGCCCTGGTTCAACACGTCGGCCGCCACCTGCAGCTGGGTGGCGGCCGGGACTGTGTCCGGGCGCGTCCAGCCCATGCTGCTCGGCACCATCTTGAAGGCGTGCTGCGGAGCCTCGTAGGGCTCCTCCTGCAGGTCGGCGGGCACGATCACGCACGTCGGGGAGCGCTCGGCGTAGGCGATGCGGATGGCCCTGTCGATGAGCATGGGGAACTGCGCCGGCGTCGTTGCCATATGGACGTACTCATGGGCCACGTCCTTGAACAGGCTGACCAGGTCCACCTCTTGTTGGTAGTGACCGCCCAGGGCGGTGCGGGCCTGCTGGCCGACGACGGCCACCACGGGGACGTGGTCGAGCTTGGCGTCGTAGAGCCCGTTGAGCAGGTGGATGGCGCCGGGCCCCGAGGTGGCCAGGCACACGCCGACCCGCCCCGAGAACTTGGAGTAGCCGCAGGCCTCGAACGCCGACATCTCCTCGTGGCGGGCCTGGATGAATCGCGGCCGGTCCCCGGCGCGCTGCAAGGCGGCGAGGATCCCGTTGATCCCGTCACCCGGGTAACCGAAGACGAGGTCGACCTCCCACTCGTTCAGGCGCTGCACAAGGGCGTCGGCAACCGTCGTTCCCATCGTGTGTCCTCTCGTTCACTCGCCGGCGAAGGCGATCGTCGTCAATAGGGAGTTCTCGGCCTGGCGGGAGTCGAGGCGGGTGTGTTGCACCACGACGGGAACGTCGGAGCGAGCCACGCTGGCATAGGGCGTCGCCCGCGGGACCGGCTCGGGGTCGGTGAGCTCGTTGAAGCGCTGGTGCAGCGTCCGCCGGGCCGGGACGGTCAGCCGGTAGGGGCCGGCCGGCTCGCGGTCGGTGAAGTAGACGGTGATCTCGACGTGGGCGTCCTCGTCGTTGGCGTTGAGGATGCAGGCCGTCTCGTGGCTGGTCATCTCCGGCTCCGGTCCTGCGCTCCACGCCGGGATGTAGCCCTCGGGGATGGCCCAGATCCTCCGACCGATCCCGCTCATCGGGGCCGCCCCCCGATGAGACGCCACCCTGCCTCGACGCCGGCGGCCAGGCCGAGCCCGTACACGAAGTGGCCGGCCAGGCCCCGCAGGTGGGTGACGAGCGGGTACTTCTGAGGCGGGGGGGTGAACTTGAGCAGGGGGTTGGCCACTTCGTCGACGAGGACGTACATCGACGCCCCCGCCGCCATCCCCGCACCCCACGGCGACCAGCCCCGGGACCGGCGCAGCCACATGTACAACGGCGCCCAGGCCACGCCCAGCGCGTAGTGCAGCGCCGTGCCCGCCTTGGTGACCTGCTCCTCGCTCAGTTCCATGCCCACCACGGCCGCCGTCTTCTTGGCCGCCACGTTGTAGGCCGTGCCGTAGCTCGCCTCGGTCTCTTTCTTCTTGGCCTCCTCGGTCTGGAACTCATAGAGCTTGCTCGTCGCCGGCGACATGACCTTGGACGCCAGCAATCCGGCGCCGGCGCCGACGGCGGCGTCACGCAGAAGGGTGGCCGTGCTCATGTTGGTCTCTCCTCTCTCGTTGTCTCATGGCTTTGCTGTCGGTTGTCCTCACAGCTCCCCCCGCCTCCCGGCCGCCACCAGGTGGTCCGCCGTGCGGGCCGCGATGGCCTGGATGGTGAGGCTGGGGTTGGAGGCCGACGAGGTGACGAAGACGCTCCCGTCGCACACGTAGAGGTTGGGCACGTCCCACGCCCGGCAGTTGGCGTCCACCACCGAGCTCGCGGGGTCGTCGCCCATGCGGCATGCCCCCATCAGGTGCGCCGTGTCGTCGGCGGTGAAGGTGACCTCGGCCCCGGCCGCCTCCAGGATCTCGCGCTCGGTGTTGATGCCCGCCTCGAACAGGCGCTTGTCGTTCTCTCCCCACGAGAAGGACACGACGGGGATGGGCAGGCCCAGGTGGTCGCGCTCGTCGGGGTGCAGTGTCACCGAGTTGCCGTCGGCGGGCAGGGTCTCGCCCACCAGGCCCAGCCCGGCGTAGTGGATGTAGTCGAACATGGCCTCGCGCAACTCAGCCCCCCACAGCCCAAGCGAGCTGGCCAGGTTCTGTGCGAACTTGATGGGAAGGGGCCCGACGGTCTCGATGCTGAACCCCCGCACGTAGTCGTTGGCCGCGTTCGTCTCGTAGAAGTCCTGGGTGATGGTGCTGGGCGGGGGGGCCTTGTACTGGCGCACGGGCTCGGGGAAGCGCCCGAACACGGTGTGGGCCGAGTGCACCATCAGCCCCTTGCCCACCAGCCCGCTGGTGTTGGCCAGCCCGTCGGGGTGGGCCGCGCAGGCCGACATCAGCAACAGCCGGGGGGTCTCGATCGAGTAGCCGGCGACGATGACCACGCGAGCCGGTTGCTCCTCCTCCACGACCTCGCCGTCGCCGTCGGTGCGGTAGTAGCTGACGCCGGCGGCCCGCCCCGCCCCGTCCATGTTGACGCGAAAGGCCATGCTGTGGGGGCGGATCTCCGCGGCGGCCCGCACCGCCTGGCGGACGTAGGTGACGAGGGTGCTGGACTTGGCGTCGGTGGTGCAGCCGTAGATGCACCAGCCCCGGTAGACGCAGGGCGGCCGCTCGCCCTTCGGCGCGGACAGCGTCGCGATGGGCCCCGGTCGCCAGCGGATGCCGAGGGCGTCGCAGCCCCGGGCCATCACCTCTCCGACCCCGTTGAGCTGATGGGGACGGTAGGGGTGGGCGCCGCGGCCGGCCGGCTCCCACGGCCAGTCGACGGGGCCGGCGATGCCCAGCTCGCGCTCCACTTGGTCGTAGTAGGGCTCGAGGTCGTCGTAGCCGATGGGCCAGTCATGGCCGACCCCGTCGCGCGTCCGGGTGCGGAAGTCTGAGGGGTGCATGCGCAGGGCGTACATGGCGTAATGGACGGTGCTGCCCCCCACTCCTCGGCCGGTCACGTTCCCGGCCAGCTCGATGGGGTGCTCGCCGGTCGTGATGCGCCGGTCCCGCCAGTACAGCTTGTGCATCGTGCGCTCGTCCGAGACGAAGTCGCGCTGGGGCTCCCAGTGGGGGCCGGCCTCCAACCCGACCACCGACCAGCCCGCCTCGGCAAGCTCCTTCACGAGGACACCGCCCGCGGCTCCCACCCCGACCACGCAGGCGTCCACCTCGGCGCGCTTGACAGCCTTCAATGGGTCGCCCCTCCCGTGCCCGACGCAGTCGACTGGCGCTCCTCGCGGCGGCGCACCAGCTCCACCGACGACGCCTGCCCCCGCTCGTCCGGCTCCCAGGGGTCCCGCCGCCCGTAGCCGGTGCGCACGTAGCCCCGGGGGCTGGCCGGGCCTCCCCAGCCGATCTCGCTCCACGCCTTCGGGTGGGCGTAGTACACGGTGATGACCTGTTGCACGAGTTGCTTGAAGAACTTCTCGGGCGGCAGGGCGTCCCACGCCCCACCCGACACCTCGCCCCGCTGCACCGCCCCCAGCACCTGGTCGCGCTGATCCTGGCCCAGATCGCTGAAGCCCCGGTCGAACGTCGCCCGGCTGGCTTCTTCGATCCCCCGCAGCCCCAGCCGCCACGCCTCCTGGGGCCAGGGCACATCGGGCTGTCGGAAGCCGTCGGTCTCGTCGGCCTCGAGGGCCTGGTCGATGAACGGGGCGATCGGGATGCGCTCCGCCGGCGCGCGGTCCTCCTGGGGGATGACCCGCTCGCACACCGCCTCCAGGCGGGCCGCCTCCTCGTTGTCGAAGAAGCGGTACGGGGGGACCTCCTGCACCCGCCGGCGCACCACCTCCTGCGTGCGGTCGTCCCAGTGGCCGGCTTCGGCCAGCACGTCGTAGTGGGGGTAGGGCGAGCGCTTCACGACCGCTTCGTCGCCCCCTCGCCGACCAGGGCGGCCAGGCCCAGCCCGATGAGCTGGAGGGGGGCGGGGACTGGGGGGCCCGAGAGCCAGTTGAACAGCAGCGAGCGCCGGTCGAGGCCGTGGAAGCGCCGGGCCAGGCCGACCACGTGGAAGACGGTGCCGACCACGCCGAGGCCGACCACGGCGCGCGCCCCGACTCGATGCGCCGTGGTGGTGGCCTCCCCGTCGGCGGCGGCCGCCACCGCGCTGGCCGTCCCAGCGGCGGGGAGGACCACGACCGGGAGCCACTGGAAGGGGTCCTGGAACGAGCCCCGGGCGTGCAGGTAGGCGATCTCTCCCCACAGCGGCGGGACGTTCACCGCCGTGTAGAGCCTCAGGAGACGGCGCAGCGACATCGCACTCAGCAGGGGGGCGAGGGCCCGGCGGGGGAGGGTGGCGATGAGCCCGAGGATCCCGAAGCCCAGGTACTGGAGCGGCGCAGCGACGGGCGGCCCGTACCAGGCGTTGTACAGGTAGGCCTGCCACCCCTTCCCGGGCTGGCGCTCGATCCCCCGCTGGTGCTCGACGAAGCCGACGAGGGAGATGACGACCTGGGCCACGGAGGCGGCGAGGAACAACTGGCGCCACCGAGACCGGCGGGACAAGGCCGAGGCGAGCGCCACCCCGGCCACGGCCGGGTTGGCCACGACCGGCACCCACATGAGCCGGCGGCGGAAGTCGCCCCGGTAGTGCTCGGTGAGGTTGTCGACCCAGATGAGCCCGGTGAAGATCGCGACGATGAGGCGGAGGCGTCGTCGCACGGCGTCTTCCTCGGCGCTCCACGCCCGACGGTGGTCGCGGAGGCGAGAGGGCGAGACGAAGAGCACGGCGAGCTAGGCCACGGTCCGCGGTTGGAAAAGGGAAGAGCTCGTCACGCCGCCAGCCACCAGTACACGAGGCCCACGGTGAGCCCGTAGAGCAGGTGCACCATGATGACCATGGCCGGCATGGTCTTGCCGTAGTACTTGCCGAACAGCCCGGGCGCCCGCAGCCGCAACTCTGGCTCGGCCGTCAGCACGGGGCTGCCGGGGCGGGCCGAGGTGGGGATCTCGCCGGCGAGAGGTGAGTCCTCATCGACCATCCGTGGGTGCATCAGCGGCAGGGCCGGCATCATCAGGGCCCCTGCCATCGCCCCGTGCGCGATGCCGAACAGGGCGCCGACCCACCACAGGTTGGAGGGGTCGACGTCGAGGACGGAGAACAGCAGGGCGTAAATGCTGCCGATGACGATCCCGCTCAGGAGCACCAGGTGCATGACCATGCCGATGCCCATCGCCTTCTTGCGGTCCCCGGTGAACATCGAGCCCTCGATGAGGGCGAGGTCCATCTCCGTCTTGCCGGCCTTGGCCATCGCCTTCATGACCATGCTCATGACGAGACCGCCGAGGAAGCCGGCGACCACCGCCGGCCAGAACTCGTACTCGGTCATTTCTTCTCCTCGCTACTAGGGTCTTGCTTCCAAAAGGTCTTTCAGGTTCTGCAGCGAATGCTCGGCTTCGCGCTCGTTGCGCCGCTCGGCGTAGGCCCGATCGACGAGCTCGCCCGCGAGGCCGCCGGGCAACTCGTAGTCGAGGTCGAGTTCCACCCGGCTGCGGCCCCCTTCGCCCCGCACCTGCTGGGCCATGCGCAGCTGCCCCCCGCCCGGCGCTGTGGCCTCGTACGCGATGCGGTTCGGCGCGTCCAGTTCGGTGACCCGCCAGTCACAGTCGATGTTGCGCCCGAGGACGCGGAGGGTCTGGCGGAACTCAGTCCCGACTTTCAGTTCGCCGTCGGGCACCTCGTGCGTCGTCACGGTGACGGTCGACCAGTCGGGCAGGCGGTCGAGGTCGGTGAGGACCTTGAACACCCCTTCCGGGCTCGCTTCGATCTCGATGCTGCGCTCGATGTGGGCCATCAGCTCCTCCTTGTCCTGTTCACTCGAACACTCCTTCCGGCCGCGCCGCTTCGTCTCCCCGTGGCGAGCGCAGGTGGCGTCCGGGCTGATCTGCTCCACCGTGCCGTAGAGACTGGGGGCGGGGGCCTTGACCCAGGTGTCGATGTGCCTGAAGTGCTAGACGCACGGTCGCGAAGGGCGCGCACCTGCTCGAAGTCGGAGGCGTCGTGGGGACGACGAGGTCCTTTCCTCCCAGGCGCTCGACCTCGTCGGCCACCGCCTGCAGCGCCTCCTCGTTGCGAGCGGCGAGCACGACCGACGACCCCCGCTCGCCGAACTGCACGGCCGTCTCCCGCCCGATGGCGGACGAGGCGCCGACGACCACGACGACTTGTTCGCTCAGCGGTCTCGACATGTTCGGTGTCCCCTTTGGCACTCCGTTGCGGTAGCGACCTTCGCCCCGCCGACCTACCCGCACCCGGCGACGGACACGCGCTCTGGAGGTAACCGTTCGATCACAGTTCCTCGCCGAGCCGCGGCTCCCCTTCGACTACCAGTCGCGCAACCGCGCCTCGCCTCGATGCTCGCCGCCTGCGGGCACGGTGACGAAGACGGCATGGGCGGTCAGTAAGACGTCGGACGGCTCATCTCCGCCGAGAACAGCCGCAACCCCGCCGCACGGTCGAAGGAGCCGAACCCTTGACGGACGTCCCCGGACCGCAGCGAGCGACAGCCAAGGTACGCCGCCGGTGGCAGGCGTTCGTGGACATCGCCCAAGGGTCAACCCGCCGGCGCGGCCGCTACCGCTCCATGTCGACCATGTACTGGTGGTGCCCGCTTCGCGAGATGGCGAGTTCCTCGGTGGCGCGGGTCATGCCGACGTAGATGAGGCGGCGGTTGACGGTGCGATCAGACTCGGGTCGATCGTCGAAGATGGCGAAGAGCACCACGTGGCGCCATTCGAGACCCTTGGCCGAGTGGATCGTGCTCAGCACGACCTTCTCGGGGTCGGCGCCGAGGTTCTCCTTGCCGGACCGGTCGTTGGGGTCGGTGGCCCACCGGTACGGGACCCCGAGGCGATCGAACGCCTTCCGGAGCGCGGTGAGCCAGTCGAAGCCACGTGCCCGGCTGGAGCCGTAGAGCACGGCGATCGATCCGGGCGGCGAACCCTTGGCGATTCGTTCGGCGCAATGTTCGGCGATGCTCAGGCATTCCAGCGGTGGGGAGTCGGCGATCAGGAAGACGGGCACGGGCCCATGACGTGTGCTCAGGACGGGTGTGATCACCGCCGTCTCGTCGGAGGCCTCGGCGCCAGCGTCGAGGCGGACGTCGCCGCCCCGCATCAGGAAGTCGTGGGCGAACTCGAGTACTTCTCGGGTGTTGCGGTAGCCGATGTTGAGCACCCGGGTGCGTCCCGCCGCGTTGATGCCCGCGGCCTTCCACGTGAAGTTGTTGCGGAAAATGTTCTGGGCGGCATCGGCGACGACCAGGAGCGAAGTGGACCCGTCGCTCAGGAGGCGGACGCAGAGTTCGAGGGCCGGGGTGGGAAAGTCCTGGGCCTCGTCGACGAGGACGTGGTCGTAGCGGCGCACGGGGTACGCGGCCGGCGAGGTGAGGGCGGCGAGTGCAGCCGACGCCCGGTCGGCGAGCTCGGGCTTCGTCGCGAAGTCGATGCCGCTCCCGGTGCAGCTGAACATGACATCTCTGATCACCTGATCGATGGTCCTGACGGTCACGTTCGGCAGGTCGCGGAGCTGGCGGCTTAGCGAGCCGGCGAGGGATCGGGTGAAACACGTGACGAGCACGCTGTGCCTGGGGTGCAGGGCAGCCAGGTGGCGGGCTCGGAACGTCAGCACCAGCGTCTTCCCGCTGCCGGCGACGCCCCGGATGACGCGGTGACCGTCTCCGAGGCCGCGAGCGAGCGCCTCCTGTTGGCGGTCCAGCACCTGGAGCTCCTCGGCCGGTGTTGGCGTGGGGAACGGGAGGGTCGGTGCGCCGATGACCGTCTCGGGATGGATGAGGGCCCGGTGGACCCTCTCCGCCTCGACGCCGATCGGGTCGCGCAGCTCCGTCGACAGAAGGCGGGCGACCAGACGACGGAAGGCGCCGGCGTTGTCAAGCGCCACGTCGAGGTCGTCTCGGAACAGGCAGCGACCGAGGTCGACGACCCTGCCGTAGCCGGCGCTCTCGGCCTCGCTCCGGGACACGTAGGCGAAGACACCGCCGGCGGTCACCGCAAGGCAGTCCGAGGGCCCGAGTGCCGGTGCTGAGGCGATGCGTTCTGCCAGGTCCGAGGCGAACGCCTCGGCCCGGGCGAGCGGCGTCGGCACGACGTGCTCGTTGTCGTTCCGGTCGACGACGACCAGGCCCCCGTCGCGCATCCCGCGCAGCGCACCATTCTTTGCCCCGAGGATCTCGAGCACGAGGATGCCGGTGTCGGGGACGAGCGCCACCAGGTCGGGCCGTTCCCGACCGGCGCCGAACAGGGGCTCGAACCAGACGGTGGCATCGTCGTCGAGCGCCTCGCGCAGAGCCTTGGCCAGTCGGCTGGCTGCCGCCGGCACATCGCGCCGGCTGCTTAGGTTCTCCGGGATCAGGAACGCCATGTCGCCAGCAGTGTAAGGACGGCTTCGATGCCGGCTCCGTCCACCTCGAACTCCCGTGCCTCGGCCACGAGCACCGACGGTGCGCACAGCGCCCGGTGTGCGACCGGTATCAGGTCGGCCACCCTCGCTGCCTCCCGATCGAGCAAGCCGGCCAGGTCGGCGAGGCCATGCGCGGCCCGGGACCGAATCTCACCCGGTGGTGACGACAGACGCAGCGTGGGTCCCTCCGTTCGCCCTTCGATGCCGAGAGCGTGGAGCACCGCCCGGTGCACCTCGTCGCCGGCGAAGGTGTGGGCCACCGCGCCGTCATGGTCGGCGGCGACCGGCTCGTCCAGTCGAGGCTTCCAGTCCCGGCGGAGCCGGTCGAGCCAGGCGTCAGCCCGAACGTCGCTGTTCGACGGGACATCGGTCGACAGGAGGACCTCCCGCGCCGCCTCCCAGCTCGCCCGGGTGACAGGCATGGACGTGCCCCTCCAGCCGCGCGCCGCCGCCGTGCCGCCCGGTGCGACGATGACCTTCCTCGGTGACGAGTGGACGGTGAGGACCTTCCACCGAGTACCGCCGAGTACGAGCCCCGTCCGGCGGGCCGGCGCATCTTCGGCCTCGACGAGGGACCAGTCGACCTCGCCTACCTCTTGGCCGTCCTGATCGACGACGGCCGCGTTCGACGATCCCTGGAAGGTTGCGAGCAGGTCGCGTACCCCGCTGCCGTAGCGTCGTTGACCCTCAGCCCCGAGGGCGAGCACGTCACCCCGGGCGGCCAGGTAGCCGCCGGCGACGAGATGGTCGATCGTCGCCTCGATGTCGTTGCGCAGCCCAGCGAAGACCGGGCTGAACCGAAGCGTCTCGTACAGCTCAGCCCTGCTGGAGATCGCCTGCTGGCGCGCGAACAGGACCGCCTGCTGGCCCAGCACCAGGCGCGCTCCTCGCCTCGGATCGACAGGCTCGAGGGCCTCCCGACGGGCGCGCAGGAGGGTGGCGAGGACGAGGAGGAGGTCGTCCGGCGATCCGACCAGGAAGGTGATGGCGCGGTGCCCCGTGCGCCGGCCGGCGCGGCCGAGTCGTTGCAGGTAGCTGGAGGGCCCCGGAGGCGGCCCATCGTGGATGACCAGGTCGAGATCGCCCACGTCGATGCCCATCTCCAGACTGGAGCTGGTTACGAGCACGTCAGTTGCGCCAGTGCGCAGATCATCAAGCGCGCCGGCGCGTCGGTGACCTGAGACGGATGAGTGGTGGGCGGCGACGCCGAGCCGGAGCGCCAGGTCCTCGACTCGCCGGCGTGAGCCGGCGAAGACCAGACTGCGGCGTCCCTGCCGCTCCCGAGCGATCGTCTCGGCCGCCTCCTCGCCGGTCTCGTAGCTGCGGATCGTCACCACCTCGCCGATCGTGGCCCGACCACCGTCGACCGCCCGGGCCTCGCGCAAGCTCCGACCTCGAAGCCATGCGACGACGGCGTCTCGGTCCGACACCGTCGCTGACAGTGCGATCCGTTGGATGTCCTCGTGGGCGGTCGCCTCTAGTCGCTCCAGCAGGCTTGCGACCTGGGCGCCGCGTGGACCGCCCACGAAGGCGTGGGCCTCGTCGATGACGACGGCCCGGACTCCTGCCAGCCGGCGGCGGTCCTCACCGTTGGAAAGGAGCAGCTCCAGGCTCTCCGGGGTGCTGAGAAGCACGTCCGCCGGGTCAGCTCGGAACGCTCGCTTCTCGTCGGAGGTGACGTCGCCGTGCCAGGTGAACGCGGAGGCGCCCACGAGCGCCGTCGCTTGCTGCCAGCGGTCGAGCTGGTCGTTGAGAAGAGCCTTGAGCGGGCTCAGACACAGGATCGACGGTCGATCTGCGCCCCATCCTTCCAACTGCCACCGGTCGAGGAGGGGCAGCATCGCTGCCTCGGTCTTTCCCCCGGCGGTCGGACCGAGGACGAGGGTGGACTGCTGCTCGAGTATCGCCGGGATGGCGGCCTTCTGGACGGCCGTCAGCTCTCTCCAGCGCCACTTGTCCCGGACGGCGGCGACAAGGCGTGCGCTCAAGCCGCACCAGTCATCGTCGCCCTCACCATCGGCGGATGGAGCTGGCGCCGGTGCCAGCGCACTCGGGGCGTATTGCCGTCGGGACCGGTCGAGAATTGTGGACCGGTCGATCCGGGGCACGGTCGGCAGCGGACCGTGACCCCTGATGTCGACGGCCTCGACCTGAATGAGGGCACCCCTTGACCGTCGGACCACTTCGATCAGCGCGTCGACGTCGAACGTCGGCGTGGTCACCGCCGAGGTACGGGCGTCGAGCAGCACCTTGCCCTTGAGGAACGGGCCCGAACCTCTGTCGCCAGGCCGCTCGTAGCGTCGCCGCGGAGCCAGCCATAGTTCCCATGGGCCGAAGAGATGCCAGCTGCGGCGCGGCTGATCGTCGATGACGAGGTAGCCGAGCCCATCAGCCCACACCAGCCGGCGGAGCGAGAGCTCGTCCACGATGAGAAGGCTGGGCTCCGGAACGTCCGGCCACATCGCCGCGATCTCAGAGCTGCAGGGAGTTCGCTTCTCTTTCAACTCGAGTCGCACCGGGCGACCGTCGAGGGTGAACTCGAAGTCGGGAGTCTCGTTTGTCTCCGAGTGGTCGTGCACGCCAGACACGAGCGGATGGCGACTCAGGGTGCGAGCGACCTCCATCTCGCCGGGTCGGGCGCGCGCTCGGTCGACTTCCCAGTCGCCCGCCTCGCGCCCCCGAGCCACTTTCGGCGACCTCTAGGCGTGGCGCGCCGCGCCGGTGACGGGGACCGCCGGCTCTTCGTCGACGAGCGCGGCCAACACGTCGTGCGCCCGCCACCGCAGCTGGCCTCGCGGGCCGCCCCCGACCTCGCTGAGGATGCCGAGATTGCTGAGCTGGCGGAGCGCCGTGAGGGCTGCAGGCCGGGTGACGTCGAGGCGGGCCTGGACGAGTCGAGCGTTGAGCACCGGCTGCTCGAACGCGAGGTCGACGAGCTGGTTGGCCGACCCGCGAGTCGCGGTCCGGACCTTCTGGCGGTACTGCTCACGAAGGTCGGTGAGCCGCTCCGCCCGGATCACGGCGTCGACGGCCTGGATCCGCACTCCGTCGAGAAACAGGGCGAGCCATTGTTCGAAGTCACCCCGCTCGCGGACGCCCTGAAGGGCACGGTAGTACTGCTGTCGGCGGGCCTCGAAGTACGGCGACAGGTAGAGGAGCGGCTCGGGCAGCCGGTCGCGCACGACCAGGAAGAACACGATGAGCAGGCGACCCAGGCGACCGTTGCCGTCGAGGAACGGGTGGATCGTCTCGAACTGGTAGTGGAGGAGGGCGGCTTGTATGAGCGGCGGCAACCTCGGCTTCTCGTGGACGAAGCGTTCGAGGTCACGGAGTAGGTCGTTCAGTTCGCCCGGGGGTGGGGGGACGAACGCCGCCTCTTCGATCGTCGCTCCGGCCGAGCCGATCCAGTTCTGGGTCGTGCGCAGCACGCCCGGCTGGCGGTCCTGGCCGCGTACGCCGGCCAGGATGATGGCGTGCATCTCCCGGACGAGCCGCGTGCTCACGGGGAGCGTCTCGAGCCGTTGAAGCCCTTGCTCCATCGCTCTGACGTAGCTGACCACCTCCTCGACGTCGGCGCCCAAGGGCTGGTCGCTGGCTTCGGCGTCGAAGACATCGAGCAGTGACGCCTGAGTGCCCTCGATGCGCGTGGACGCCACCGCCTCCCGCCGGAGGTAGGGACCCACCAGGAGATGAGGGTGGGGAAGAAGACGCCCGGCGCCGGCGAGGCGGCCGAGGGCGGCCTCGGCATCGGCGAGACGCAGCAGGTTCGCCGGGGCGATCGAGATCTCCCGGGGGATGGGCCGGGGGAAGTAGGCGACGTAGCCGTGGGGCCCGGCGGTCCGGCGTGCCGATCCGAAGGGGGTGTCGGCGAAGTCACCCAGTCGCACGAAGCCGAACGGTAGCTTACCCGCAAGGAAACGGCTCTTTCCTTCACGGTCAGGGTCCGACCGGCAAGCTTCTATAACGTTGGGCCCGGCAGCCCACCAGGCTATCGGGGGCGGGTGCGCATGCGCTGCCCGGACTCAGGAGCAGCGCAGGGGCCCCGAGCGCACCAGCGCCACACCGCGGACTGGACGTGTCAAGTCCCGCGATCGATGCCGGAAAATGCCGGATTTCGCGCAAGCACCGCCGGCCAGAAAGGAGCAGGCAAGGCGCTGACCTGGGCTTTGTGAGAGAGCGGGCGACGAGAATCGAACTCGCGTTCTCAGCTTGGGAAGCTGATGTTCTGCCTCTGAACTACGCCCGCGTGATGAAGTGAAACCTACCAAAACCCCTTCAGGCCGCTAATCCCATTTCTTGCTCATGTGCCTGAGTACCTCCGTGACCTTGTCGTGACCTCGACGTGACCGAACGGGACGACGACCCGACGTCACGGGCCGTCACGGGACGGTACCAACGAGGCCGGCGCACTCACTGCGCCAGCCACGCCGGCGACCACTCGGCGGGTCGGATCGGGAGTCGGCGCACCGTGATCCGGCCCCGGGCCAACACCACGACTGCGCCTTCGTGCAGGTCGTCCTCCACGACCGCCAGGTTGGCGACCAGGAGGGTGACCTGGGCGTCCGGCGTGAGCGGCTCGGCAGAGCGAAGGAGTACGACCGACGGTGTTAGCGCCGGGCCAGAAGGGCCCCGAAGTCGGTGTCCTCCGAGACGATGACCCGTTCCTCGGCGGCGGCGAGGGCCAGGATCTCGTCGTCGTCGGCCGCCGCCAGCCTCGTTCAGCGACGCGAACCGCGTCGTGGCCGGCGTCGCGCAACCCGGCGGCCACCCGGCGGGCCAGGTTCTGGTCGACCAGCAGCCTCAACCGACGAGGGGGACCTCCCGCTCCTGCACCGCCTCGGCGGCGAACTCGAGGGCGGCATAGATGTCAGCTTCCTCGAGCTCGGGGAAGTCGGCGAGGATCTGAGCGTGGGTGCGGCCGGCGGCGAGCTGGCCCACGATCGTCGTCACCGGGATGCGCAGGCCGCGGATGCACGGGAGGCCCCCCATCTGCATCGGGTTGATGGTGATCCGCTCGAACCGCATCCGTTCCCCTACGCCCGCAGGTGGAATGAGGCCACCAAAGCGCTGGTCACCCCAGCTTTTCCAGGCGCTCCTAGCCGAATTCCAGAGACTCCCGGATGCGCTTGTGCGTCTCGCTCACCGCGGCGTCCTTGCCCTTGACGACCGTCAGCACCTGGTAGAGGCGGCCCGGGGTGGATACGACCCTGGTGAAGGCGGTGCCCTCGACGCCGTTGTTCTTGGCTCCGGTTATGCGGGCATCGATCGCCTCGAAGCCCTTGTAGGTCAGCGGCACCTTGTCGACTGCCGTCCCGCCGATGTTCGAGGCGCTCCCTTCCACCGCACCGTCGGTGCTGATGGGCGTCCCCTCCGGCAGCTCGGTGTAGCTGAGCGCGTAGAAGGCGTCACCCCGCTCGACCCCGTACAGGATCACCTTCAGGTCGCCTCCGGGAACGGGTTGTTCCTGGCGCTCGGCTCCCTTGGGCAACAAGACGCTGAACCCTTCACCTCGTACGGTCTCGAGGTCATCCGGCTGTGGCTCGGCCTCCTCCGAACCCGACCCGCACGCCGCCATCGTGACCAGCAGAAGGCCGGCCACTACCGCGCGGAAGGCTCTCTCCGCTGCCCGTGAACGCACGACGGTCTCGGTCATCGCATCCTCTCTGCCCATCGCTCGCCGGCGAGGACGTGAAGCGTTGGCAGCGTCGCCTTTCGGGCAGCTCGGAAGGCTGATGTCGTCTCTCAACTACGCCCGCGTGGAGGGGCGACTGTATCGTGCGGGACCAGGATGGCGCTGAAGCGGATGTGGGAAGGGGCGCAGTCGCCTGAGCTCCCAGCGGCCGGAGCGGGAGGCGCCGGCGAGGAGCAGACGACCCTCCAGTCGCTGCTCGAAGCCGGCGCCCACGCCCCGTCGGGGGGTGGCACAGCTCGCTTGACCCCGGACGACCCGGTAGCTGCCATCGCCGCGCTCGAAGCTGACGGTCGATTCAGCCGCGACACCGGGCTGGGACGCATCTTCCACGCTCGGTCGCTCTCGCTACGGGAGATCTCCAACGCCAGCAGCTTGCACATCTCGATCACCGGCAACCGGATCAGCGCCCACGTGGACCGGTTCTCGCCGCTGGACCGCCGCGGCCAAGGACCGGCCCGTTACTCCCTTCGCTCCATCGCGGTGCACAACGCTGCCGGCATGGCGGAGGACCTCTTGCGCGTCTTGCGGGGCCGCCAGGGCCACCACCGGTCGCACCTCGACTGCGAGTGGCTGTGGCCCCACGAGATGGCGTTGGCGGCAGCCGCGGCCCGTGAGGTCGGCCTCGCCCATGCCGGTGTGCAACTCGAGGTCGGCGTCGGCGTCCATCTCGACGAGCGCCGGCTGGCCGCCTCCATGGCCGACGCGCTGGGGCGGGAGGAGGCGGGTGTCCCGTTGACCGTGCTCGAGTGTCCGGACGACCAGGCACTGGCCCTGGCCCGAGAGCAGCTGCAGTACGAAGAGGTGCCGCTCACCCAAGAGCCTCCGCTGAGGGCGGTGCTGGCCCGGCTGCCGACGGGTGGTGACCTCTTGATGCTGAACGTCAACCACGCCGCGGCCGACGGGCCTGGCGCGCTCCACGTGGTGCGCACGATCGCCCGCGCCTACGCCGGCGGCGGGAACTCCCCAACCCGACCCCAGTTCTTGGCCACCTCCGACCTGCCGGTGCGGCCGGCACCGGCCAACTCCTTCAAGGGTCTGCAGGGGTACCGGAACATGATGGAGAAGGTCCGCGACCTGCTCTCCCCTCCGGCTCGGTTGACCTCTGAGGGGTCCAAGGATGAGGCGGGCTTCGGCTTCCACCACGTTCGCCTCACAGAGGACCAAACCCGGGCGCTGGCCGAGCGAGGAGGTGTCGGTACCGAAGAGGACCTACTCGTGGCCGCCCTGCACCTCGCCGTCGCGGAGTGGAACGCCAGATCGGAAGA
>JAHWJQ010000069.1 GCA_019348305.1 Actinomycetota bacterium | reverse complement strand
GGGGGGCGGAAAGCTCCACAAGATCTCCCTCGTCGCCCGGGGTCAGGCCCTGGGGGTGGCCTGGCAGCTCGGAGAGGCCGACAGGGCCGTGCACCCGAAGTCCGTGCTCATCGATCGGATGGCCACCATGCTCGGGGGCCGCGCCGCCGAGGAGCTGGTGTTCGGCGAGCCGGTGTCGGGGGCGGCCGACGACCTGCGCCGGGTGGCGGACCTGGCCCGGCAGATGGTGTGCGAGTACGGCATGAGCGAGTCTCTCGGCCAGCTCACCTACACCCGGGATGGTGCAGTCGACGGTCAGCCGGGGGGCCTCAGCGGCCGCGTGGCCGAGACCATCGACGCCGAGGCGCGGGCGCTCGTCGAGGAGGCCTACCAACGGGCCCAGGTGGTGCTGGCCGAGTCCCGGGGCGTCCTCGACCGGGCCGCCGAGGCGCTCCTCGAGCGCGAGACCCTCACCGCGGATGAGCTGGAGGAGATCGCCGGCCCGGTGCCTGCTCCCCGGTCCCGCTTGGCCGGGGTCACGTCCAAGCGGGTGGCCGGAGCGCTGCGCTGAATCCGGTGCCCCAGCCGCTGGGGCTTCGAAGCGGGCCCAGAACGACGACTACGCCAGCTGAGGTGGCCAGCTGGCGTAGTCGAGGATGGTGCGTCCCGGGGGGAGGCCGCACTTCGCGCAATTCTGTCCGCTTCCCGGGCCGGCGTCACTAGCTGAATTTGCACTCTATGTATCCATACACCTAGTGAAGCGACTGCTGGCCGACGGATCCCTCAGCGCTGCAGCGTGGCCGCCGAGTAGGCGTTGCTGGTCAGCTCGCACCAGATGACGATGGAGCGGTAGCGGCTCACGTCGAGGTCCGCGGGCACCTCGTAGTTCATGGCACCCGCCGTCGCCTTGAGGAACTCGAGGCGGCGGTGGGGTGCCGAGGCCGCCTCTGGGGTGCTGGTGGGCTTGGGGTGCTCGCTGAACCAGATCTCCAGGTCGGAGTTGATGCTCACGAAGAAGTCGTCGAGGCGCAGCACCCGCCTCCCGTCGGCCAGGTCGACGATCCGAACGGTGCCCTTGCCCACCCGGTCCACGTCGTAGAACGATCCGGTGGCGAGGACGCGGGCCTCCGGGGAGTCGATGCCCGGCGGCGGTGGCTCCACCATCGGCGAGTCGACCTGCTGCTCGACCGTCATCTCCCACGGCCCGGCCGCCGTCACCTGGATGGCGTAGCGCCCGGTGCGCACCGAGAACCCTGTGCCCTGGCCGGGACAGGGGGCCTGAGCCAGGGGACGGGGCCGGGCGCCGCGGCGCGACTCGGGCACGGGGATGGCGCCGAACGACCCGTCGGAGCACTTCCACTTCACCCGCCACTGCAGGGCGTGGCGGTCGATGGTGAAGGTCTCGGTGGTGGCGCTCCCCGCTCCCCGCAAGGTGGTGAGCGGCTGCCACCAGGGCTGGGAGCGGATGTCGTGGACGGGGCGGGCCACGGGCACGTCGCCGACGGCCGGGCCCTGTGCGGCGGGAGGCGCCACGGTCCGCCCGCCCAGATAGCTGGAAGGAGGGCGGAAACGGTCCCGCAGCCCGAAGGCGTTGTTGCTGTAAGCGGCGGACAGGCCCATCAGCACGAGGACGGCAGCGCCGACCAACCGGCGGATGCTCGTCGGCTTGTCGGGCTGGCCGGGAAGGGGGCGATCCGGGTCCTCGGTGGCGGCCGCCAGGTCGAGCACGGCTACGGCGGCGGCGGCGTTTTCCTCGGTCACAGCGCCCCGACCACGGTGCCGGCGACGACGCCGCCCACGAACGTCGCGGCCATGAGCAGGAGCGGTGTGCGCCAGCCCAGCTCCTTGTGCACCAGGGCCAGGGTGATGAGCCCGGCCGAGGGGGCGGTGACGAGCACGGCGGTGGCGGAGCCGCTGTCGAGGCCTAGGTAGACGAGGCCCAGCGTGAGGGGCACCTCGAACAGGGCCGGCGTCTGGAGCAGGGCACCGACCCCCGCAGCCAGGACGACGGCCAGGATCCCCGTGCCGATCCGGTCGGAGAACGTCTGGGGCGGGGCGATGGTGAACAGGACGCCGACGACCATGGTCGCCAGCAGCATCACCGGGCCGAGGCGCCAGGCCACATCCAGACTGTTGCGCAGCCAGTCTCGGATCCCATGGACGATGGCCTCTCCCCAGGCCTCGTCGGCCGGGGCCGGAGTGCCGATGCGCAGGCTCGGGAGGTCGCACACCTCGGGCTCGGCCGCCAGCCCGGCCCGCCGGCGGTGGGCGGCCGCCAGCAAGGGGGCCACGGCGAACAGCATCAACAGGCCGAAGGCGAGACGGACCAGCCCCATCTCGGGGGGCAGCACCGCGAACATGGCGATGATGCCGAGGGGGTTGAACAGGGCCGACCCGATGATCACCCCGAGAGATGTCTCCACGGTCGCGCCGCTGCGGTAGAAGCCGATCGAGACCGGCGTGGAGCAGGCGGAGCACATCATGAGCGGCATGCCCATCAACCCACCGACGCCGGCACCCAACGCGCCCCGGCGCTCGAAGAAGCGGCGAAGACGGCTCATGGGGCTCGAAAAGCCCATGGCCGCCCCGCCGAGCAGCATGGCGAAGAACATGCCGATCGCATTGCCGTCCCAGAGGTTGGCGCCATAGGCCACCCACCGCAGTGCCGGCGGATAGGTCTCCGGGTCGATCACCTGCCCGAAACCCAGCCGCCCCCGAGCCGTCTGGGCCCGATCGGCCGTCTCCAGCTTGAGCAGCGTCGCCGGCAGGCGCGTCTGGGTGAGGAAGAAGAGGAGGACGCCGACGAATATCGCGACAGCGACGACGGTGCGCTTGGTGAGAAGGGGCGGACGGGCGCGGGTGCCGGACAGGCTCTCCGTGGGCCCGACGCCGGGGAGTGCCCCCGCGTCGAGGCTCGTCATGTCGCTGTTCGTACCCGCCTGCGTGCTGTTGGCCATCCGACCGCCTGTCGTCGTCTTGCGACCGGTGTCAAGGGTAGCGCCCCGCCTATGTTGGCTGTTCTCCAACTGCTGGAAACCGACCCAGCCGCCGAATGTGCCCGTTGATCACGGCGGCCCGATCTCGAGCACCGTCACAACACCGCCGAGCCGGGATGATGGATGCCGAACTCGGCTCTCAGCACGTCGCTCACCTCGCCCAGGGTGGCCGAGCGCCGCAGAGCCTCCTTCATCGGATAGAGCAGGTTCTCGCTGCCACGGGCCGCACCCGCCAGCGCGACGAGCGCCGCATCCACCGCCGGCTGATCGCGCCGGGCGCGAAGCTCCCGGGTGCGCTGGGCCTGTTTGCGCTGCAGCTGCGGGTCCACGGGGTTGACCTCGACGGGCTCGCCCGCCTCGTCCACGTAGCGGTTGACGCCGACCACCACCTTGTCGCCGCGGTCCATCGCCCGGGTGAAGGCGTAGGCGGCGGCGGTGATCTCGTCCTGCATGAAGCCGGTCTCTATCGCGGCCACGGCGCCGCCCATGGCCTCGATGTCCTCCAGGTACCTCCACGCCGCCCGTTCGACCTCGTCGGTCAGCGACTCCACGAAGTAGGACCCCCCGAGGGGATCGACGGTGTCGGGGACGCCGGTCTCGTTGGCGATCACCTGCTGGGTCCGCAGCGCCAGCCTTGCTGCCCGAGGCGTCGGCAGCCCCACGGCCTCGTCGAAGCCGTTGGTGTGCAGCGACTGCGTGCCCCCCAGCACCGCCGCCAACGCCTGCAGCGTCACCCGCATGAGGTTGTTCTCGGGCTGCTGCGCGGTGAGGGTGGAGCCGCCGGTCTGGGTGTGGAAGCGCAACAGCTTGGACTTCTCGCTCTTGGCTGCGAAGCGCTCGGTCATGATCCTGGCCCACATGCGTCTGGCCGCCCGGAACTTGGCGATCTCTTCGAAGAAGTTGTTGTGGGCGTTCCAGAAGAACGACAGGCGGGGCGCGAAGTCGTCGACGTCGAGGCCGGCGTCGACGGCGGCGGCCACATAGGCGATGCCGTTGGCCAGCGTGAAGGCGATCTCCTGCACGGCCGTGGAACCGGCTTCTCGGATGTGGTAGCCGGAGATGGAGATCGTGTTCCACTGCGGGAGGTGCCGGCGGCAGTAGGCGAAGATGTCGGTGACGATCCGCATCGACGCCGCCGGGGGATAGATGTAGGTCCCCCGGGCCACGTACTCCTTCAAGATGTCGTTCTGGACCGTACCGCGGAGCCGCTCGGGCGCCACCCCCTGCTCCTCGGCCACCAGTTGGTAGAGGAGCAACAGGATGGCCGCGGTGGCGTTGATGGTCATCGACGTCGTCACCTGGTCGAGGGGCAGGCCGGCCAGCAACAGCCGCATGTCGGCCAGAGAGTCGACCGCCACCCCCACCCGTCCCACCTCGCCCTCGGCCCGGGGATGGTCGGAGTCGTAGCCCATCTGGGTGGGCAGGTCGAACGCGCAGGAAAGGCCGGTCGAGCCCGCCGCCAGCAGCAGCTTCCAGCGCTCGTTGGTGGACTCCGCGGTGCCGAAGCCCGAGTACTGCCGCATCGTCCACGGCCGGCCCCGGTACATGTCGGGGTAGATGCCCCGGGTGAACGGGAAGGTCCCGGGCTGGCCCAACTGCTCGTCGTAGGACCAGCCCGCCAGGTCGTGAGGGCCGTAGACCGCCCGGATCTGCAACCCGGAGTCCGTCTGGCGTTCGTCGTCGCTGGCCATCGGCTCAGGCTAGGTAAGCCCGAGCGGAAGAGGGAGCAGCCCTTGGGGCCACTCCCTCTTCCTCAGGTTCCCGACAGCTGTGCTCTTCCCGCTGTCAGGGCAGGATAGGCGCCGGCGCGGGGTGCTCCAGCAGCTTGGCGTCCAGAGGGCGCCCCACGACCGCCGGATGGCGCGTCAGGAGGCCGGCGCCGCCTGGGGGTGGGGCATGCACAGCTCGTCGTACTCGGCGATGACGATCTCGCCGGCGTCGGCGCCACAGGCGGGGCACTGGGGGTCGCGGGGGACCTTGAAGGTGCGGAAGGTCTCCTCGAGGGCGTCGTAGGCCAGCAGCCGGCCGGCCAGCGAGTCACCGAGGCCCAGGAGCAGCTTGAGCGCCTCCATGCCCTGGATCGACCCGATGATGCCCGGCAGCACGCCGAGCACGCCGGCCTCGGCACAGCTGGGGGCGAGCTCGGCCGGAGGGGGCTCGGGGATCATGCACCGGTAGCAGGGGCCCTGGTAGGGGTGGAACACGGTGGCCTGGCCCTCGAAGCGGAAGATCGACCCGTGGACGACGGGGATCTTCTTGAGCAGTGACGCGTCGTTGACCAGGTACCGGGTCGGGAAGTTGTCGGTGCCGTCGACGATGACGTCGTAGCCGTCGATGATGCCCAGGATGTTGTCGGCACCGAGGCGCACGTCGTGGGTGACGACGTTGACGTCGGGGTTGAGCGCGGTGAGCGTCTTTTTGGCCGAGTCGACCTTGCGTTCGCCGACGCGGTCGATGTTGTGGAGGATCTGGCGCTGGAGGTTGGACTCGTCGACCACGTCCATGTCGATGACGCCGATGGTGCCGACTCCGGCGGCGGCCAGGTACATGCCGGCCGGTGATCCGAGGCCGCCGGCGCCCAACAGAAGCACCTTCGACTCGAGCAGCCTCTGCTGACCCCCTTCGCCGACCTCGGGCAGGAGGAGGTGGCGGTGGTAGCGGTTGCGCTGCTCGGGGCTGAGCGTCTTCGGGACCGACCAGTTGCGGCCCTCGTTCTTCCACTTGTTGAACCCGCCGGCCACCGAGACCACATCGGAGTACCCGAGCTGCGCCAGGGTCTCGGCCGCGAAGGCCGAGCGGGTGCCGCCGGCGCAGTAGACGACGACCGGAGCCTCCCGGTCGGGCACCTTCGTCTCGACCTGGCTCTCGAGGTGGCCCCGGGGGATGTGGAGGGCGCCGGGCAGCGCCCCCTGGTCGTACTCGTCGGGCTCCCGCACGTCGAGCACCACGGCCCCGGGCCGGGCCAGCGCCTCCTCCGCCTGGGCGGTGTCGACCTCCCGGATCCGGGTCTTGGTCTGGGCCAGAAGCTCTCTGAACGACGCCATAACAACCGAAACCTTACCTGCCGGGTCGGAATTCCCGAAACGCCGGTTCAGGTGGTGCGGACGATCATCACGGTGCACGGGGCGTGGTGGGAGACCTTGTTCGGGATGCTGCCCAACAGGAACCGGCCCCTGCCCGTCATGCCCCGGTTCCCCACCACGATCAGGTCGGCGTCCTCCGCCTCGGCCACTTCGATGAGGGCGGCAGCGGCGTCGCCCGGGCAGGCATAGGTCTCGGCCTCCACGCCGGCGGCTCGGGCCCCGGCGGCGGCCTCGGCGGCCGCCCGCTGGGCGTCTGCCTCTGGGTTGACGAGGTCGTAGGTCGCGCCGGCAAGCACGTCGGGAGCCACGTACAGCGCCTCGAGTGGCTTGTAGGCGCTCACCACGTGGAGCTTGGCCCCGCACAGCGTGGCCAACTCCGTCGCCCGCCGAACCGCCTCGGTCGCCGTTGCCGACCCGTCCGTCCCCACCACGATCGAGCGGAACACGCCACTCATCGTCGCGCCGCAAGGGGGCCGGGGGCGAGACTTGGGCAATGGAGTTCCAGGACGTGGTCCGGCGCCGGCGGATGGTGCGCAACTTCGACGAGCGCCCGGTGCCGCCCGAGGTTCTCGAGCGGGTTCTGGCCAACGCGCTGCACGCCCCCTCCGCCGGCTTCAGCCAGGGGTGGGCGTTCCTGGTGCTCGAAGGGCCCGACCAGACCGGGCTGTTCTGGGGCGACCAGCCGCTGGGGCCCCGGTGGCAGGCGGTGGCCCGGGCGCCGGTGGTGATCATCGCCCTGTCGAACCGGGAGATCTACCTCGACCGCTACGCCGAGGCGGACAAGGGCTGGACCGACCGCGACGAGTGCCGGTGGCCGGTCCCCTACTGGCACATCGACACCGGCATGGCATCGCTGCTGATGCTGCTCACCGCCGTCGACGCCGGCCTGGGCGCCCTCTTCTTCGGGCTGCCGCGCGACCGGTGGTCGGTGCTGGGGCCCGTCTTGGGCGTGCCACCCGATTACACCCCGGTGGGGGCCATCGCGCTTGGCTACCCCGCTCCCGATGAGCCATCGCCCTCGCTCAACCGGGGCCGGCGCCCGCTGGAAGAGGTGGTCCACCGCGGACGATTCGGCCCGGCCCCTCGCTGACTCGCACGGCGACCCCCGGCCCTGGGCCCGCCGGAGGGAGTGCGGGCCCAGGGCGAGGAGACGTGTCAGTCGACGAGCGCGGCCGCCTCCTCGCGGCGGGACGAGGCCCACCGGCTGCACTCCGACGCCATAGCCGGGTGGTAGCCGAGCCGAAGGAGCTGGCGCTCGGTTTCTCCCGCCTCGAGACCAGCCTCCAGGTAGGACAGGGCGAGCTGGCGGCCCCGGCGGCGCATGACCTCGCCCGGCGGGGCGTGGAGCTGCTCGTCCTGCCAGCGCTTGTGGGCGGCCTGTAGCAGTTCGGGGAGGCGGAGGACCTGGTGCCGGTTGAGCGGCGGCACGCGGCGGCGCACCGCCAGCGTCTCGTCGTCTTCCAGCTGGGCCAGCTCGAACTGGACCAGGCGGGCCAACGAGCGCATGAACGGTGAGTGCCGGCCGCCCTTGTCGCCCAGGCCCAGGCGCCGGGCGGTGACCGGCAGCGAGAGGCTGAAGCCGTCGGGCGAGGCCTCCAGGGTGGTCACCAGGTGGCGCAGTAGGAACGTGGTGCTGGGGCCGAGCACCCCGAGCCAGAAGTCCTCGACATAGCTGGAACAGGGATGGTGGCCGAGGGCGTCGATGACCGGGTCGGGCCAGGGGTGGACGGTGAGTGAGTCGACGGGGGCGAAAGACGGGGCAGGGCGCATGGAGTCTCCACGGGAGGGTGAGCCGCAGGAGGGGAAGTGGTATCTCGTGTCATCTGCTGTTCTATCAGTCTTGGTTCACGGGTGCAACATCGAGGAGGCGAGAGGTAGCGTCGGCGCCGTGGCGGGGAGAGAGCGATGAACGACTCGCCACTGTCGGGCCACATCGGGGCGGCCCACGCCGCCTCGGCGCCGTTCATGGACTTCCTGGCCGCCTCGTCGTGGGTCACCAGGGCCGGCTCCGACGGGATCTGCGACTTCGTCGCCGGCAACCCCCAGGACATGCCGTTACCGGCCTACGTGGAGGCCATCCGCGAGGCCAGCATCCCGCGGTCGGCGAGTTGGTTCGCCTACAAGGGCAACGAGGCCCCGGCCCGCGACGCGGCGGCAGAGTCGCTGCGCCAACGGCTCGACATCCCCTTCGAAAGCGACGACATCTTCTTGACCAAGGGGGCGTCGACGGCGCTGGCCATCGCCCTGGCGACGCTGGTGCGCCCCGGCGACGAGGTCATCTTCCAGAGCCCGCCTTGGTTCTTCTACGAGTCGATGATCGCCTTCTCCCACGGCGTGCCCGTGCGGGTGAACATCGACCTGTCCAGCTTCGACCTCGACGTCGACGCCATCGCCGCGGCCATCACCCCGCGGACCCGGGCGGTGATCGTCAACAGCCCCAACAACCCGACCGGGCGCATATACCCGCCCCGGACGCTCGAGCGGCTGGCCACGGTGTTGGGCTCGGCATCGGCCGCCAACGGGCGGGCCATCTACCTGCTGTCGGACGAGGCCTACAACCGCATCCTCTTCGAGGGCGCCCGCTTCACCAGCCCCACCGGCTACTACCCCCACTCGATGTTGCTCTACAGCTACGGCAAGACGCTGCTGGCGCCGGGCCAGCGGCTGGGCTACCTGGCCCTGCCGCCGTCGATGCCGGGACGGGACGAGATGCGGGCCGCTGTCCTGGTGAGCCAGTTCAGTGGCTACGGCGTGCCCGACGCCGTGCTGCAGCATGCGCTGCCCGCCATCGAGGGACTGTGCGTCGACATGGCGCAGCTCCAGCGCCGGCGCGACGTGATGGTCGAGGCGCTGCGCGACGCCGGCTACGAGCTGCACGTGCCGGAGGGAGCCTTCTACCTGCTCCCCCGGTGCCCGATCCCCGACGACGCGGCATTCAGCGAGCGGCTGGCCGCAGAGGACGTCTTCGTGCTGCCGGGGCGCATCGTGGAGTTGCCCGGCTACTTCCGCATCTCCCTCACCGCCACCGACGAGATGGTGGAGCGGTCGCTGCCGCGCTTCGCGGCGGCCATCGCAGCGGTGCGCTAGCTAGCCGGGCATCGGGGTCGGCACCTGCACGCCGGCCCGGAACACCGCAGCCGTCTGGCGCAACGCCTGCGGGTCGACCAAGGGATTGCCGGCCACGGCGAGGATGTCAGCGTCGGCGCCGGACACGAGCCTGCCCTTGCGGCCACCGAGCCCACAGGCGTCGGCGCCGGCGGAGGTCACCGCCCGTAGAGCTTCCACCGCGGTGAGGCCCGTCATCAGTAGATGGTCGGCGACGTAGCGCGCCACACCGTGGGGCTTGGCTGGGGCGATGCCGGCGTCGGTGCCGCCCACCAGTCGCACTCCGGCCTTGTGGAGCCGCCCGATGGAGGCGCTCATGGCCTGGATCCGGCTGGCCACGGGCGGCGGTAGTGACGACCCGGGGAGGAGGCCGAGAGTGGGGCAAACGGTGATGCCCCGCTCGGCGATGCGGTCGATGAGCTCCTGATCGGCTCGCACCCCCTCGGCCACCCAGAAGCCGCAGTGCTCGAGCCCGTCGACGCCGGCGGCGGTGTGGTAGCGGTACACCAGGCCGCGCTCGTCGGTGAGCCGTGCCGCGACGGCATCCACCGTGGACCGCACGCGCGCGTCGGTGCTCGAGCTCGCCCGCGCTGCGGCCGTGCGCGGTGCTGCCGCACGCATCAGAACCGGGCGTCGCCACCCGCGTGGCTGCCTGCTGCGGCTGGCCGGCTGTGGCCGCTCGGCCTGCCTCAGGCGTCGCCGTGCTGCCTCCTTGCCATGCCTTGTGGGCGTGAAAGCCTTTGCGCAGCAGGCA
>JAHWJQ010000068.1 GCA_019348305.1 Actinomycetota bacterium | reverse complement strand
GGTCTCCGTTCTGCGGGGCGTCGTCGACGGGGGCACGGGGACCAAGGCGCGACAGCGCGACCGGCTGGTGGCAGGCAAGACGGGCACGTCGCAGGAATGGCGCGACGCCTGGTTCATCGGCTTCACCCCGCAGCTTTCGACGGCGGTCTGGATGGGCAACCCCAACAAGCAGGACTCGATGCGCAACGTGGGCGGCATCCGCGTCACCGGTGGGTCCTACCCGGCCGCCACCTGGGGGGCCTACACCGCGGAGGCCCTGGAGGGCCAGCCCGTGCTCAAGTTCCCCGAGCCCGACCTGCGGGCTTTCGGCAAGACCAAGACGGTGAAGGTGTCCAAGGAGGCCGGCGGCAAGGGGTCGACGACCACCGTGAAGAAGAAGCCGAAGAAGAAGAGTGGTGGCACGCGGCGCGGGACCACGCCCACGACCTCCACCGGCAGCCGCACCGACCCGAGCGCCCCCAGCGACGACAGTGGCGGCACCACGGGCGGCGGGTTTGTGGGGAACCCGGAACCAACACCGCCCCCGTCGAGCGGGTGAGCGAACCACAAGGGCACGAGCCTCCGGTCCCCCTGGAGGCGCTGTTGGTGGTTCAGGGCCACGACACGGCGATCGACCAGCTGCGTCACCGGTTGCGGTCGATGCCCGAGCGGGCCGAGCTCAGGGACCTCGAGGCACGCCAGCACTCGCTCGCTGCACAGCGGGTGGAGGTGGCCGGGCGACGGGACGAGGTGGCGGGGCGCCAGGCCGGGCTGGAGGGGACCATCGCTGCCAGCGAGGCGCGCATCGCCGAGATCGACACCCGCATGTACTCGGGGCAGGTGAGCGCGTCCCGCGAGCTCCAGGCCATGGCCGCAGAGATCGAGTCGATCAAGCAGCGGGTTTCGCGGCTCGAAGACGGCGCCCTCGAGGCCATGGACGAGCGGGAGCCCCTCGATCAACAGGTCGAAGAGCTCGACGGCCGGGCCCGGGAGTTGGCCGCGGAAGCCGAGCGGCTGGCCGCGGCGATTGCCGCGACCGAAGAGGCGATCCGACAGGAGCTGGCCCAGGAGCAACAGGCTCGAGCGGAGGCGGCCAGCGAGGTGCCCGAGGAGCTGCTGGGCACCTACGAGAAGCTGCGGGCCCGGCTGGGGGGAGTGGGCGCCGCCCGCCTCGAGCACAGCACGTGCATGGGTTGCCGGTTGCGGCTGCCGGCGAGCGAGCTCGACCGCCTGAAGCGCGAGCCGCCGGAAACCGTGGTCTTCTGCGACCAGTGTGGTCGCATCCTCGTGCGCTGAGGTGCTCTTCTGGTTCGCGGGGATGGCCTTCGTCCTGGTGTGGACGATCTTCAAGGACACCGCCATCGACTACCGGCTCGTCATGGCGGGTGCACTGTTGCCCGATCTGGTCGATGCCCCCACCGGTGGCGCGGGTGTGCTCCACACGCTGTTGGCGAGCGTCGTGCTGCTGGTCGCGGTGATGCTGGGGACCCGGTGTCGGCGGGGGTTGCGGCGGCGCTTGCTGGCACTGCCGATCGGGACCTTCTGTCACCTCCTGCTCGACGCCACCTGGGCCCGCACCGCCATCTTCTGGTGGCCGGCGTTCGGGTTGCGGTTCCGAAGCGAAGGGTTGCCGAGCCTCCAGCGCCCCTGGGCGCTGCTCGCCCTCCAGGAGCTGGCGGGGCTTGCGGCACTGGCGTGGGGGTGGCACAGGTTCCGTCTGGCCGAGGCCGATCGGCGCCGCCAGTTCGTCCGCAGCGGTCGACTCGGACGGGACCTCCTCGACCCCCCCGCGCCGGCATGACGCTGATCCTGGTCCGCCACGGCCAGACGGCCGCCAACGCCGAGGGCCGGCTGCAGGGGCGCCTCGATGCACCTCTCACCGAACTCGGCCGGCGGCAGGCGGCCGCGATTGCGGCGGCCGTGGCCCGACCGGGACGGGTCATCAGCAGCCCCCTCGCCCGATGCCTGGAAACCGCCGAGGTGTTCGGACTGCCGGTCGAGGTGGACGAACGCTGGATCGAGATCGACTACGGGGCCCTCGATGGCGTCCCTCTGGCTGCGGTGCCGGCCGCCGTGTGGAGCCGGTGGAGGACGGACCGCGACTTCGTGCCCGCCGGAGGCGAGTCGATGGCCGAGGTCAAGCGACGGGTCGACGGGGCGTGTGAGGAACTGGCCACGGAGGCCTCGACGACGGAGGTGGTGGTGGTGAGCCATGTGTCGCCCATCAAGGCGGCCGTCTCGTGGGCGCTCGGTGTCAGCGAGGCGGCGTCGTGGCGGATGTTCCTCGACCTGGCGGCGGTGTGCCGGATCTCGGTCGGACCGCCTGGGCCGTCCCTCCTCACCTTCAACGAGCGCACTCACCTGGCAGGGGCGGGCGCCTCTACCGGTCGAGGTACGCGCCGCTAGTGGTGGACGCCCAAACTGTGGCGAATCGCGAAATTCACGGGAAAACACTTGACCCTCATCCTGACTTCAAGGCTTACGCTCTCCTCATGGGATCGGTACCTTTGCCAGAGTCGGAGCGAGCCACTAGTGGATGGGCACCCCAGGTGCTTGAGACAGCGCTACTGGTGCTGCTGAAACAGCAGCCACGGCACGGCTACGCGCTGGTGGGCCCGATGGAGGAGCTGGGCGTCGATGTGGGCGACATCACCCGGCTGTACCGCGCGCTGCGCAACCTCGAGGCCGAGGGCGTGGTCTCGTCCACTTGGGACACCGAGGCTCGGGGAAAGGGCCCGGCCCGGAAGGTGTACTCCCTGACCAGGTCGGGGAACCGGTACCTGCGCCAGCGGATCAAGTCGCTGCGGGCCAACACCGAGGTGATGAACCGCATCGACCACCACTACTCGGAGATGGTGGGCGAGCTCCGCTGATCAACGCGGCGGTGACACCGACGGCCGGCGGGACGCGACGCCGACGAGGTTGCCGTCGGGGTCGCGGCAGAAGGCCATCCACTCCTCCTCGCCCATCGCTCCAAACACCCCTGCCATGTCGAAGAAGGCCAGTCCCGGCGGGTCGAACCTGGCGATGAACCGAAGCCCCAGGACGTCGCGGTAGAACTCGATGGCCGGCCCCAGGTCTCGAGCCCGCTGAGCCACCTGATGGAGCTGCACGGCGGGCGTCAACCGATGGTGAAGCTGGCCGAGGCCGGTGGGACCTTCTCTCCGGCGTGGTCGCGTGGTGCGTACTGCAGCGCATAGCTGCCAGCCGGCGGGTTGTTGATCTCGAACTGCAGCACCGTGTCGGTTTCTGTCGTGGCGGTGTTCACGTACCGTCCCTCGAAGCTCCAGTCCTCGGCCTGGGCGGTGTTGCCGTTGGGCAGCTTCAGGCTGAACTGGGCGCGGTCGAGGTAGTAGCCCTTGTAGTCCTCGGTGACATTGGCGGTGACGTCCAGTGTCACGTACAGGGTGAGCTTCTTCGCCTCGCGCTGCTGGTGGTTCGGGTAGTCCGCGGTGATCTCGAGCCCCTTCAAGGCGGCGGTGACCTGCCCCGCGGTCAGCGTCCCCGACGCCGGCAGGGACACCGGGGCCAGCGTCACCGTGTCGGGGGAGCCCTTGCCGGCGCAAAGGGGGATGACCGCGATGTGCTGACCGTCCCGGCCGACCCTGAGGACGGCCTTCGCAAGGGAGAACTTCTCGTCGACGGTGAAGCTGTAGGAGGCCTTCGCTTTGCGTCCCGCCGGTACCCGGGGCTCGTTCATGTAGCCCGCGTAGAACTCGCCGTCGGACTCGATGCGGACCTCGCTCGGGCAGAACGCCTCGGTCTTGCCGACGTTCTCGCACTCGATCGGGATCTCGAGGGTGGCCTGCTTGGGATTGCTCGCGTTCGGCGTGACCTTGGTCGACACGACCGTGATCTTGAACTCGTTGCGGTGGAGCGTCAGTCCCACGGCGCTGCTGTCGGCGACCGTGCTCGCCGGCGTGGTCGTGGATGTCGATGTGGGTGCGGTTCCTGCCGCCTCCTCGATCTCAGCCAGCTCCGTCCGGGCGGCCTGCTCCTCCCGCTGGAGTGACTGCAACTCCTGGCGGAGCTGGGCCAGCTCCTCGGTTCCGGCACCGTCCTGCCCTGCACATCCCGTGCCCACGACGAGGGCGAGCGCGAGCGGCAAGAGGCGAAGGCGGCGCCTAGGCATGCCGGCCAGGGTAGGGAAGCGCTTCCCGCCAACGAAGGGCCGTAGAGGCAGCCCTGCGGTCACTCCCCCTTGCCCGATGGGGCCATCGTCTCCTCCCTTTTCGATGTCCGGGAGGGCGGCGCCCCACGGCCGGCCGGTCGTACCCTTCTTCGGCCATGTCACCCGCAGTGATCCTCACTCCCACGTCGTTGTCCGTCGCGCCCGGCGAGGTGGCTGCCGTGCAGATCCGGGTCCGCAACACCAGCGACGTCGTCGAGCAGTACGCGCTCAGCGTGGTCGGGGAGGCGGCGTCGTGGTCGGTACTCGAGCCCCCGGAGCTGCGGATCTTCCCCGGCCAGGAGGCCACCAGCGTCCTGCGACTCCAGCCCCCGAGAGACGCGACGGTCAACGCCGGGCCGGTGGCGTTCGGGCTGCGGGCCACGCCGGCCAACGATCCGTCGTCGTCGGTGGTCGAGGAGGGCGAGCTCGAGGTAGGCGCCTTCTCCTCCATCACGGCCGACCTCTCACCCCGCAACGTCGAGGGCCAGAGTGCGAGCCACATGGTTCGCATTCGCAACGCCGGCAACGCGCCCACCGAGGTGGGGATCTCGGTGGTGGACCCCGATGAGCGGACCGTCCACAGGATCTCGAGCCCGCAGGTTGCCGTGCCGGCGGGGGCGGAGGCGGCGGCGACGGTCAAGGTCACCACCCGTGCCGGCAAAGGCCGTGCTCCTCGGCGGCTGGGCTACCAGGTCGTTGTCACGCCGGCCGGCCAGCCCCCGATCCCGCTCGACGCCTCGCTCACCGTCTCTGCCCGCCGTCGCAAGGCGCCGCTGGTGGCCCTCGCCATCCTGTTGGGCGTCGTCCTCATCGCCTTTCTCGCGCTGCGCCCGAAGGTGCAGTCGGCGACGACCGAGATCAAACAGATCCGCAACGAGGTGGCCGCGGCCCAGAAGGCCGTGGAGCAGGCCAAGGAGCAGGTGGACGAGGCCAAGAAGGCGGCCACCGAAGCCAAGGAAGAAGTGGACGAGGCAGGTCAGGCCGTCGACTCAGCCGGCGACACGGTCGAGGAGGTGACAGGTTCGACGGTGACCACCGCGCGGTCCACCGTCGCCGCGGGCGGGACGGGCACAGAGCCAGCCCTCACTGGCGGATCGACGACCACCGCAGCGCCCACCACCACGGTGGCGACTGGCGTGCTGACCGGGGAGAAGGCCTTCGGCACCACCCAGCCGCAGGCGACGTGCCTGGGCGGGGGAGCCTCGGGCGGGTCGGCAGGCTCGTCCGCCGGAGGGCAAAGCTCCACCACCTCGACCACCCGCCCCTGAGCGGGCTCGGCGTCAGCCGGCGGGCCCTTCATCACCGGCGAGACCTTCGATCACTTCTGTGCGGCGCTCGATCGACCGGGCTGCCCGTAGCCGCTCGGCCAGCTCGGACGCCCGCAACCCGAACGCGCCAGAAGGTACCCGCAGCTCGCCCCGCTCCGAGCGCACCACAACGCCATCGCCGGCGGTGATCTCCTGCATCCACTCCCAGCGAACGAAGGTCCGCTCTTCGCCGGGCCCAGTGAGCGACACCCCGTGGAGGTCGACCCGAACCTTGACCTTGGGCCCGAACCGCCGAAGTCGCACCATCTGCTCAGCCACCCGTGCCGCCACCGCGGCACACTACCGATCTACGTCAGCGCTTGGAGGTCGTTTCCCGGTCTTCGAGGCCCACCGCCGCCCGTAGCTCTTCGATGTCCTGGCGCAGCTCGTCGTCGTCGTAACGCTCTGCCGTGCGGTCCATCAGGTCAGCCAGCGCGTCGGCGACGGCGTTGAGCTTGTGCTGCATGGCCTGGTCCCCCCGAGTCGCGCTGTTCTGCAGCAGGGCCACCATCAAGAAGGTGATGATGGTGGTGGTCGTGTTGATCTGCAGCTGGTACTTGTCGTCGAAGAGGGCCCCTATCCCGCCGCCGGTCAGTACCCGGACGGCTCCCTCTGCCATCCACAACAGCACGATGAGCAGGCAGAAGCTGAAGAAGGGGGCGCGGCTCGCCAGTCGTGACGCCCACCCGGCGAAGCGGTCGAAAAAGCCGACGCGGGAGTCGACCTGACTGGGCATCAGCGCGCCCCGACCGGCTCCTCGGGAGCGCTGATCGGGGTCGTGAGAAGCCATGCCGATTCTCTACCCCGTCGGTGAAGCGCTGATCAGCTTCGCCACTCCCCGGAGCGAAGCCGCAGCACCCGCTCCTCGGTCGAGGGGTGGGTCCGGAACAAGTTCGCGAACTGCACCTGGCGGCCGGTGATCGGGTTGACGATGTAGGCCTGGGCCAGCGCAGGGTTCACGTCCATCGGGATGCGCCGCGCCCCCACCTCGAGCTTGGCCAGAGCGCGAGCCAGCGGCTCGCCGTCGCCGACCAAGCGGGCACCGGTGCGGTCGGCCTCGAACTCGCGGCTGCGGCTGAGGGCCATCTGCAACACCATGGCCGCGAGGGGGGCGAGGATGGCCATGGCCAGCAGCCCGATCGGGTTGCTGTCGCGGTCGTCGCTGCGACCGCCGCCGAACATCGCGCCCCACATCGCCATCCGGGCCAGGAACGTGATTCCCATGGCCACGGCCGCGGCAACGGAGCCGATGAGGATGTCGCGGTTGCCGACGTGGCTCAACTCATGCGCCAACACCCCGCGCAGCTCGTCCCAGTCCAGCACCTGAAGGATGCCCTGCGTCACGGCCACGGCCGCGTGATCCGGGCTTCGCCCGGTGGCAAATGCGTTGGGCTGGAGGTCAGGCGTCACGTAGAGCTTCGGCATCGGCATGTTGGCCGCCGTCGTCAGCTCGCGCATGACCCGGTAGAACTCGGGCATCTCCTGTTCGGTCACCGGCACCGCTCGGGCTGCCTTGATGGCAATCGTGTCCGAGAACCAGTACGACCCTCCGACGAAGACCAAGCCGATGACGAGCCCGATGAAGGCTCCAGTGCTGCCCCCGAGGGCGCCCCCGGCCAGGACCAGCAGGCCGCCGAGTGCGGCCAGCAGGGTAAACGTCTTGATCGTGTTCTTGCTCATCGTCTCCTCGCGTGATCCGTTGCCCTTTGCAACATCGCGGGAGGCAGAAATCGTCCCGGACGTCAGTCGTCGTCGAACAGGTACTCGTCCGACATGTGGTCCCGTCCTTCTCTGCCGCTGAACGTATCGGGATCCTGGTGCGGCCGTGGCGCTAGGCGCCCTCAGGCAGAAGCGATCGTACCGACCGGGTCTGAGCTGAGAAACCGGTCGCGCAGCCTCGGGTCGGAAAGCGTGGCGAGGACACGCCCGACGGCGCCTCGAGCCGAGACAGCGACCACCTCGTCGGGCTCGACGGCCAGAAGCTCTGCTGCCACCGCGATCTGCAGAGCCGGGTGGTCGAGCCTCTCCGCCGTGGCCGTCGCCGCGTAGAGCTCTTCCAGCGCCTCCTTCTTCTTCCCGGCGGCGGCCAGTGCCCGTGCGAGGGTGAGGCGACCGTAGATCTCATATTTGGTCCGATGCTTCGAGCGGCTCTGCTCGATGGCCGCCCGAGCCAGCTCGATCGCCTCGGAGTGCTCGCCGCGGGCGGCCGCCATCTCGGCTTGGAGCTCAGTGAATCGCAGCCGCCACAGCCAGCCGTGCCAGCCTCCTCCCTTCATCACCTCCTCAGCCACGTCGTCGGCCAGAGACTCAGCACGCCCCACGTCGCCCCGACGGGTGAAGTTGAACAGCAGGTCGATCCCTGCGCTGACGGCGCTGGGATTGAAATAGGAGCGGCCGAGGTCCCGGGCCTCTTCCTGGATGGCCTCCGCCCCCTCGAAGTCGAACAGATCGAGATGGAACCCCGCCGACATGGCGATGCATCGCGGCAGACCGGCGAGTAGTTCGTATTCCTCGCCGAACCGGCGGGCGTCGCGAAACACGGCGATGGCTTCGTCATAACGCCCCGACGCGGCCGCCGCCATACCGATGTGGGGCATGTTCCAGAGCACGCCCTGGGTATCACCGGCATCACGTCCGGTGTGGACCGCCTGGCGGGAGACCTGGATGGCCCCCTCCCAGTCGCCGGTCAGGTAGAGCTGGAGCGAGTAGGCGCCGAGGCGCTCATAAGGGGGGTCGAGGCCCCAGGTGGCGGCGTCAGCCAGCAGCTCGCGTCCCTCGGACAGGACCCGGTCCACATCACCGGTGGCACTGTCGGCACTCGTGATCTGGGCCCGAGCGGCCAGCTCCACGTCGTGTGACCCGATCTTCTGGGCGAGTTCGAGTGCGGCCCGGGCATGCTCCCGGATGGCGGCGGTGTCGAGCAGCCAGAAGCAGGCCGTACTCAGGTCGCAGTGGACCTCGGCCCGCCGCCGAAGGTCCTCGGGCGTATCGGCAGGCAGAGCCGCCAGGGCCGCCTCGAGCTCGGCTCGCCCCTCGGACCACAGGGCGACCCGCGACAGTGCCTTGCCCCGCCTGGCGTGCAGCTCGGCCACGAGGGGCCGGCGGGCGAGGGATTCGGCGATGGCCAGCGCTTCGCCCAGTAGGGCGGCCTCGCGGCGGTGCGAGGCGGCGCGCCGGGACCGGTCGGCGGCGGTGATGAGGTACTCGAGGGCGCGCTCGGGCTGGTCGGAGGCGACCGCGTGGTGGGCGAGCTGGTCGGAGAACTCACCCACACGGTCTCCAGCGGCACGGCTCAGCCAGTCGGCGGCCGCCCGGTGAAGCTCCTTGCGGTGCTGGCGTGGCAACGATCCGTAGGCAGCGTCACGGATCAACGCGTGCTTGAAGGCGTAAGAGGTCTCAGCGGCCAGTGCCGAGCTCGGCTCGACGCGCAGGAGGTCGCGGTGTTCGAGGTCGGCCAACGTGTCCACCAGGCTGTCGCATTGGTCATGAGCCGTGCCCATCGCGGCGCCGAGCGCTTCGATCGCGCCTGGCCAGAACGTCATCCCGATCACGCTCGCCCGCCTGACGGCCAGCTGCTGTTCGGCTGGCAGGGCGTCCAGGCGGGCGAGCAGGAGCGACGTGAGGCTGGCAGGCACACCGGTCGAGGCGCCGCCCTCGGCGACCGTGGCCACCAGCTCCTCGGCGGGTGAGTGCAGCGAGCCGGCCTGTAGGCGGGGAAATGTCAACCGGCTTCACCGGGATGCGCCGCTAGAGCCGTTTCTGCGCCGTGACCTGCGGTTTTGCCTCAGCTGCCGGCTACCAGGCAGGCCGTCAGAAACCGCCATTTCGCGGCCTCCCGCGGCCTGGCCGCGGCCTGGAGACCCTCCGCTGAGGGCTCCGCGCCGGCCACTTTGGCTCCCTAAATCCCCTCCGTCGCAAGGCGACCAACGCTTCCGATGCGGTTGCGGCCGGGCACGGACTAAGCGCGTGCCGCGGCCGCGATGCTTGGCACCTCGGCGCCGGAGCGGCGTGCGGAGCGGTCGTGCGACCTGTGGGTCACAATGGGATACAGTCCATCCATGGAGGAAGGAGCCGCTTCGGTTCAGCGGTCCTTCCGCTTGTCCCGGGCCACGAGCGACCTTCTCGACGAGGCCGCCGCCACCGCCAACGAGTCGCGCAACGCCCTGGCCGATCGTCTCCTGGGAGAGGCCCTACGGACGGAACGTCACCCGATGATCCGGTTTCGGACAGGTGCGGCGGGCCGGCGTGAACCCCATGTCCTCGGCACCCGCCTTCTCGTACGTCAGATCGTGGCCACGGTTCAGGCTCACGACGGCAGCGTCGAAGCCGCGTCCACGTACCTGCAGCTCCCATCGAGCGTCGTGCGTTCAGCCATCACCTACTACGCCGACTTTCGCGATGAGGTCGACGATGACGCACGCTGGGCCTCGCGTCTCGAGTCCGACGAGCGACAGCGCTGGGAGCGGGCGCAGGGCGCCATCGCGTGAAGCTGGTCCTCGACCATCACTACTCCCGTCTGATCGCCGAGCAGCTCGGAGAGCGAGGGCACGACGTGGTCACTGCC
>JAHWJQ010000067.1 GCA_019348305.1 Actinomycetota bacterium | reverse complement strand
GGCGTTCGCCGGCGCCGTCGCCATGGCTCGCCACGGCGGCCGGGTGCGCCGCCTCGGCTGGGTGGACGCCGGGGCCCGGGCCGACCTGCTGGCCGGGGCGGCGGTGCTGGTGCTGCCGTCGGTGTACGAGGGCTTCGGCTTCCCGGCTCTGGAGGCCATGGCCGCCGGTACCCCTGTCGTGGCCACCGCCGCCGGTGCACTGCCCGAGGTGGTCGGTTCCGCTGCCCGCCTGGTTCCCCCCGGCGACGTCGATGCTCTCGCCGCGGCCATTGCCGAGGTCGTCGACGACGCCGGCGTCCAGGCCGAGCTTGCCCAGTCTGGGCCGGTCCAGGCGGCGCGGTTCCGGTGGGACGACTGTGCCGCTGGACTTGTCCGGCTGTACCGAGACGCCGCCGGCACGCAAAGGTAGAGAGGTGGACGTCCTGGTCGTCGTCGAGCAGCTGCGCCGCGCCGTGTCGGGCGGCATCGGCACCTATGTGCACGGGCTGCTCCAGGGACTGGGGGCGATGGCCGACGACGCGCCGGCCATCACCCTCCATGCCAGCCGGGCCCAGTCGAACCCCGACCCGCTGGCTGCCCTTGGCCCGCCGTTGCGGACGTCGGTGCTGCCCGGCCCCATGCTGACCCGGGCCTGGGACCGTGGGCTGCTCGGTGCCCCTGGGCTCGCGGACGTGATGCACGCCACGTCGCTGGCCTTCCCGACGCCGGCCAAGAGCCCGCCGCTCTCGGTCATGGTGCACGACCTGGCGTGGCGCCGGGTGCCCGAGGCCTACCCGCTGCGGGGTCGGCACTGGCACGAGGCCGCACTGCAGCGGGCGGTGGCCGGTGCCCGGCTGATGGTGGTGCCGGCCCGCACGGCCGCCGACGACCTCGTCGCTGCCGGCGTCGAGGCCGAGCGCATCGAGATCGTCGAGGAAGGGTGCGACCACCTGCCGGCGGCCGACCTCGAGGGTGCCCAGCGGCTGCTGGACCGGCTGGGGGTGCGCGATGGGTTCCTGCTCACCGTCGGGACGCTCCAGCCCCGCAAGAACCTCCGCCGGCTGCTCGAGGCCTACGCCATGGCCCGGCCCGAGCTGCCCGAGCCGTGGCCGCTGGTGGTGGTGGGCCCCGACGGTTGGGGCAACCCCCTTCCCGACTCCGCCATCCCCCACGGCACCGTGTTCGCCGGCGAGGTGCGGGGGGCCGAGCTGGCCGGGCTCTACCGCCGGGCCCGCTGCCTGGCCTTCGTCCCCCTCGTCGAAGGCTTCGGGCTCCCTCCCGTGGAGGCCATGCGGGAGTGCACGCCGGTGGTGGCCAGCGCAGTACCCAGCACCGGAGGCGCGGCCCTGGAGGTCGACCCCCTCGATGTCACGGCCATGGCCAACGCGATCGTGCGGGCAGCCTCCGACGAGCGGCTGCGGTCGGAGTTGGTGACGGCGGGGCTGCTGCGCAGCGCCGAGCTGACGTGGGAGGCGGCGGCGCGGCGTCACGTCGAGCTGTGGGAGACGCTGGTGAAGTGACGGGCCCGAGCGGCCCCCAGAGCGGGGTGACCACACCGGTGCCGTCACCCCGGCTGGCCGTCGGGCTCGACGTGAGCGCGGTGCCGGCCGAACCGCGGGGGGCCGGCCGCTACGTGATCGAGCTGGCCCGGGCCCTGCACGCCCGGGGGGGGCTGGAGCTCAGGTTGCAGGCGCGGCGCTCCGACGCTCGCCGGTGGGAGGCGCTGGCCCCGGGGGCCGAGGTGAAGCCTGTGGTGCCCGACTCCCGAGCCCGCCGCTTGGTGTGGGAGCAGCTGGCGAGCCCCCGTTTCGTCGACCGGTGGGGAGTGGCTGTCCACCACGGGCCGCACTACACGATGCCCGAGGTGGCCAAGCTCCCGAAGGTGGTCACGGTGCACGACCTCACCTTCTTCGACCATCCCGAGTGGCACGAGAAGGTCAAGGTCGCCGTGTTCAAGCGGGCCATACGGGCTGCAGCGGAGCTGGCGGCGGCCATCGTCTGCGTGAGCGGCCCCACCGCCAGGCGCCTGGAGGAGCTCGTCCATCCGCAGTGCCCCGTCCACGTGATCCCCCACGGCGTCGACCACGGGCTGTTCCGACCCGAATGCGACGGCGATGCCGACGCCGCCCGGGTGGCGGTGCTGGGGCTGCGGCGCCCCTATGTGGCCTTCGTGGGCACCCTCGAACCGCGCAAGGACCTCGCCACGCTGGTCCGAGCCTTCGACGCCGTGGCCGCCGACCACCCCGAGCTTCAGCTCGCCGTCGTCGGCGGCAAGGGGTGGGGGAACGAGCCGTTCGAGCGGGCGGTGGCGGCCAGTCCCAATGCCTCCCGCATCGTCCGCACCGGCTTCGTCCCCGACGTCGCCCTGCCCCCGTTGCTGCGCCAGGCGGCAGCCGTGGTCTACCCCTCCCTGGAGGAGGGGTTCGGCCTGCCCGTGCTCGAGGCGCTGGCCTGCGGCGCGCCAACGGTGACCACCCGGGGATCGGTGATGGAGGACCTGGCGGGTGGGGCCGCGGTGGCGACCACGGCCGGCGACCCCGACGGGTTGGCCGCTGCCCTCGACCGCCTCCTGCAGGGCGACGGCGGGAGCGGAGACGGTGCCCGCCGCCGCCGCCTCGGCCTGGAGGTTGCTGGTCGTTACACCTGGGATGCGACCGCGGCTGCCCACGAGGCGGTCTACCGGGAGGTCGCGGGGGCGAAGCCAGCCCCTCGGTAGGGTGCTGGCATGGCCGGCTGCCCTTCGCCCGACACCGTCTAGCGATGCGCGCCCTCGTCACCGGAGGCCGGGGCTTCGCCGGGCGCTGGCTCGTCAGCCACCTCCGGGATGTGGGTGACGAGGTCCTGGCCACCGGCGAGGACGTCAATGTGACCGACCGGGCCGCAGTGCAGGAGCTGTTCGAGTCCTACGCCCCCGAGGCCGTGTACCACCTCGCCGGGTGGTCTCATGTCGGGTCTTCGTGGGAGGACCCGCCGGCCACCTTCTTGGTCAATGCCCAGGGCACGGTCCACGTGCTCGACTCCGCCCGCCGCCAGCCCGCGGCCCCCCGGGTGCTCGTTGTGAGCTCGGCCGAGGTGTACGGATCGGTGTCGGCGGCCCAACTTCCCCTGGGCGAGGAGACCGCCGTGCAGCCGGTGTCGCCGTATGCGGCCAGCAAGGTGGCTGCCGAGGTGGCAGCGGCCCAGGCCTGGCTCGGCTTCGGGCTGCCGGTGGTGGTGGCTCGCCCGTTCAATCACGTGGGGCCAGGGCAGTCGCCCACCTTCGTCGTGTCCGCCCTGGCGAGGCGCATCGTGGAGGCCGAGCGGTCGGGCGTCGGTCAACTGGAGATGGGCAACCCCACCCCCCGCAGAGACCTCACCGACGTGCGCGACGTGGTCAGGGCGTACCGGCTGTTGCTGCTCGACGGAGAGCCGGGGGAGACCTACAACGTCTGTTCCGGAAGAGACCTGGCGATCGGCGACCTGGCGCGGCGGCTCATCGAGCTGTCCGGCGTGCCGCTCGAGCTGTCGACGGGGACGGTGGAGATGCGACCGGGGGATCTGCCCGTCCTGCGGGGCGATCCCGGCCGGCTGGTCAAGGCCACCGGTTGGCAGCCCCAGATACCGCTCGACCAGACCCTGGCCGATGTCCTCGCCTACTGGCGGCGAGAGGTGGCAGCGGCTGCCGCGCCCTGATTCAGGACGGCGAGGGGGACCCGAAGAGGTTCTTGAGCTCGCTGGCCACCCCGCCCACCTGCTCGCGCCACTGGTTCGACTGCGACTCGAACTGCTTTTCCAGCTCCCGCCGGCGCACCTGGGCCTTCTGGAAGGCGAGGACCCCGAAACCCACGGCGACGTAGGCAGCGTCTCTCAGGGTGTTGGTCACCTCGGACATGTTGGCCTCGGCCATCTCGACCTCCATCTGGGTTCTTTCCTGCCACTCCGCTTTTGAGCACGGGCGCTAGCAACCGTACGCTAGATGAGTAACCGCTGAAAGCACTCCGGGGCCGTCCCGGACCCTCCCCAGCGGGCCCACCCCACTAGCGTGGCCCGCTTGATGGATGCCCCGCCCAGCGCGTCGTCGGCTGTCGACGGTTCGGGGCCGGTTGAAGACGCCCAGCTCGTGGGCGTGCCCCCGGTGGTGGCCGTGGTGGTGACCCACGACGCCGGGCCGTGGCTCGAAGAGACGCTGTCAGCCGTTGGCGCCCAGGACTATCCCAACCTCTCGGTGCTGGTCGTCGACGCCGCCAGCTCGGTCGACCCCACCCCCCGGATCGCCGGCATCCTCCCGTCGGCCTACGTCCGACGCCTCGAGGTCAACCGGGGGTTCGGGGCCAGCGCCAACGACGTGTTGGGCGTGGTGGAGGGAGCCTCGCACTACGTCTTCCTCCACGACGACGCCGCCCCTGAGCCGGATGCGGTCCGTCTGCTCGTCGAGGAGGCGTTCCGCTCCAACGCCGGCGTGGTCAGCCCCAAGCTGGTCGACTGGGCCGACCCCCGCCGTCTCCTGGCCGTCGGAGCGGCCGCCGACAAGACGGGGGCCGTGACCCCCTACGGCCGTGACGACCTCGACCAGGAGCAGCACGACGCCGTCCGAGACGTCTTCGTCGCCCCCGGTGGCTGCACCCTCGTCCGGACCGACCTGTTCGAGACGCTGGAGGGCTTCGACCCCGAGCTGGCGCTGTTCGGTGAGGATCTCGACCTCTCGTGGCGGGCCCAGGTGCTCGGCGCTCGGGTGGTGGTCGCTCCCGCGGCGCGGGTCCGCCACCGGGAGGCGACCGTGGCCGGCGAGCGACCGATCGAGCTCGGCGGGCTCGCCGGAGCACCGGGCGACCAGGTCGGGCGCCTCCAGCTCCGCCACCGGCTGCGGTCGGTCCTCAAGGCCTACGGGCCACTGCACCTGTTGAGGGTCTTTCCCCAGCTCGCCGTGGTGATGCTGGGCCAGGCCGCGTTGGCCCTCGTGTCGGGACGACCGCGCACAGCAGCGGCCGTCGTCGACGCGTGGCGCTGGAACCTCGACCACTGGTCGGAGCTGCGGGCGGCCCGGCGGGCGCTGCACCGCCGGCGGGCCCTGCGCGACCGCGAGGTGCGACGCCTGCAGACCAAAGGGAGGGCCTGGCTCTCCTCCGCCCTGCGGGGGCGCCTGGCGGGAGAGGAGTACGCCACCGGGATGGGCGCCGCCGGCCGGCGCATGGCCGACGCCGTCACTGCCGGCGCGCTTCGCCAGAACCTGATCGTGTGGCTCGGCCTGATCGCGGTGCTGGTGATCGGCAGCCGGGACCTGCTGGGGGGCCCGCTGCCCGCCGTGGGCCAGCTCGTTCCCTTCCCCGACAGCCCGTGGGACTTCCTGCGGTCGTTCCTCTCCGGCTGGCGGACGAGCGGCCTCGGCGGGGAGGCGCCGGCACCACCTGCCTTCGCGCTGTTGGGCCTCGCCGGCGCCCTCCTCGGCGGTGCCATGGGGCTGCTGCAAAAGATCCTGGTGCTGGGGGCCATACCGGCCGGCATCGTCGGGGCCTACCGGCTGGCATCGCCGGTGGCATCGTGGCGGGCCCGGTTGCTGGGCGCGGTGCTGTACGCCGCTGTCCCTCTTCCCTACGACGCGCTCGCCCGGGGGCGGTGGTCGGGGTTGCTGGCCTACGCGGCGGCTCCCTGGCTCCTCGCCCGCCTGCTGCGGGCCACGGGCCTGGCTCCCTTCGGGGCGCCGACGGCGGTCGAGGACCAACCCGTGGTGCGCAGGGCGGTGGCCCGGCCGCCAGGCACGTCGCCCGCCGACGCTGTCGAGGACCTGCTCGGTGCCGAGGCGGGCACCATCGACCCGATCGCTACCGAGGAGTTCCGGGTGGCGGCGGTGGCGCTGGCCGGCCGCCCCGACGACCATGGCGACGAGCGAGCCAGCGCCGCCGCCATCCCGGCCCAACCCCGTGGCGCGACCCGCCCCGGCACCTTGGCGCACCAGGCGGTCGCCAGCGGGGTCCTCCTGGCACTGGTAGGGGCCTTCGTCCCGTCGTTTTTGGCTGCGGTGGTCCTGATGGGTGCGGCGCTGGTGGCGGGGGCTGCCCTCGTGGGGGACCTGCGGCCCATGCTGCGGGCCCTGGCGGTGGCCGGCGGTGCGGCGTTGACCGCAGCCGTCCTGCTGCTGCCGTGGACGCTGGAGGTGGTGCTGCCGGGGGCCACCTGGGCCGGCTTCGCCGGGCTGGGGGAGCCGGCATCGGTGGCGCCGAAGCTGGGCCAGTTGCTGCGCTTTGACACCGGACCGGTGGGGGGAGGCCCGGCGGGGTGGGGGATCCTCGTGGTCGCCGCGCTGGCCCTGGTGCTCGGCCGGCGTTGGCGCTTCGGCTGGGCCGCCCGGCTGTGGGTTGTGGCCGCGGTGCTCTGGGGCATCAGCTGGGCCCTGGGGAGGGGCTGGCTGGGGCTGCCGCCTCCACCGCCCGACGTGCTGCTGGCGCCGGCGGCTGCTGCGTTGGTGCTGGCCGCCGTATTGGGCGTGGTGGCCTTCGAGACCGACCTGCGGGGCTACCAGTTCGGGCTCCGTCAGATGGCCTTCGGGATCGCCGCGGTGGCTGCGGTGAGCACGACCCTTCCCGTGGTCGGTGCCGCCCTGGACGGGCGCTGGAAGGCCCCCGAGAGCGACTTCGCCGACCTGCTGTCGTGGATGCCCGAGCGACGGGCGGATGGGGCGTTCCGCGTGCTGTGGGCGGGTAGCCCCGAAGTGTTGCCCCTCGACGGCTGGAGTCTCGGGGCCGGCCTGGCCTACGGCACCTCACGCGGTGGTCCTGGCGACGCCAGGGTGCTGTGGCCGGCTTCTGACCAGGGGGCGACGGGATTGGTGGCTGACGCCCTCCAAGTGGCCCGGCGGGGAGAGACCAGCCGGCTCGGGCACCTGTTGGCGCCGATGGGCATCCGCTACCTGGCCGTGCCCCTCGACGCCGCCCCGGCGCCGCCCGGCGCCTCGGCGCGGCCTCGTCGCGAGCCTGAGGACCTGCTGGCCGCACTGCGGGGCCAGATCGACCTCAAGCTCATCAGCGGCGGTCCCGGCGACTCGCTGATCGTGTACGAGAACGCGGCCTGGGCCCCCGCCCGCTCGGTTTTGCCTCCCGACGCCATCGCCGGGAGCCAGCAGTCGGGCCTGGAGGCAGCCCGGACCACCGAGTTGGCCGGTGCCACTCCGGTGCTCGTCGAGCGCAGCCCCACCCGCTTCAGCGGCTCCTGGCCGGGGGGCGACCTTCTTTTCGCCGAGGCCTATTCGCCCCGGTGGCGCTTCCACGTCGGTTCTTCCGGCGACCCGCAGCACCGCAAGGCCTTCGGCTGGGCCAACGCCTACACGGCGGGTGCCGCCGCCGAGGCCTCCCTCCGCTATCACACCTCGCCCCTGCACTATGGCGGCATCGTCTTGCAGCTGGGCCTGTGGGCGGCGGCCGTGCGGGCGGTGGTGCGAGGCGTTCGTTCCCGCCGCGCCTCGGACACCACGGCCCCACAGCCGACCCCGCCCGCGCCGTGAGCTCGCCCCCCGCCCCCCGCCCCACCGACCCGGCCCCGGCTCGGCGAAAGACGGTGTGCGCGGTGCTGGTGGTCCTGCTCGCCGCCGGGTTTCTGGTCGACCGCCTGCCCCGGCGCGCTGAGCCCCGGGCCGCCGGCGTCCAGGGGCTGGCCACCATGCCCGTGGCCGCGCCACCCACGTCGCTGTCGTCGACCTGGTTCTGTGCAGGGGCGACGGGTACCGCCGACGGCCCGGCCGACGGCACCGTCGTGGTGGCCAACGCCAGCCACCGCGAGCTCACCGGCACCGTGACCGTCGTCCCCAGCCAGGGAGACCCCCGCACCGTCCCCCTCACAGTCGGGCCGCGGGCGCGGGCGGTCGTGCGCCAGCGGGAGATCCTCTCCGCTCCCTATCTCGCCGCCCTCGTCGAGATGGACGGCGGCGACGTGGTGGTCGAGCACGAGGTGGCCGGCCCGCTGGGCCTGAGCACTGCTCCGTGTGCGTCCTCGGCGTCGGACCGGTGGTACCTGGCCGAGGGCTCGACGGCTCGCGAGGACACGATGCTCCTCGCCCTCTACAACCCCTTCCCCGAAGACGCCATCGTCGACCTCTCCTTCTCCACCGACCAGGGCAGGGCCGTCCCCTCCGACTTCACGGGGATCGTGGTGAAGGGCGGCCGCCTGGCGGTGGTGAACGTGGGTGACCACGTGCGGCGCCGCAACAACGTCGCCACCGTCGTCGCGGCCAGGACGGGAAGGCTGGTGGTCGACCGGATCCAGCTCCGGGGGGGTGCGACCCGCGGCCTGAGCCTTGCCCTGGCGGCGCCGGCGCCCGGTCGCCAGTGGTACTTCCCCGAGGGCCTGGTGGCCGACGGGGTAGGCGAGCGCTACCACCTGTTCAACCCGACGGCGACCGAGGCCCTGGTGTCCATCGAGCTGGCGCTGGAGGAGGGGGCGGCTGAGCCGTTCGACCTCACCATCCCGCCACGAGAGCGCCTGACCGTGGTGGCCAACGACGAGGAGCGGGTGCCGAGGGGCGTGGGGCACGCCGCCATCGTCCGTTCGCTCAACGGCGTGCCGGTGGTGGCCGAGCGCAGCGTGGCCGCCGCCGCGCCGGCCGGGAGGTCCGGTACCGCCGACACCCTCGGCTCTCCCCGCACCGGCCGTTCCTGGTTGCTGGCCGCCGGCGGGGCCACCGACGCCCTCGATGAGTGGGTCATCGTCCTCAACCCCGGGACGGTCGCCGCCACCGTCTCGATCCAGGGCCTGGCCGCCGGCCAGTTGCTCCCCGTGGAGGGCTTGCAGGAGTTGGCGGTGGCGCCCGGCCGGCGCGTCGCCGTACGCCTCACCAACCACGTCAAGCGCGAGGACCTCGCCCTGTTGGTGCGGTCCACCGCCCCCGTCGTGGTCGAGCGCGGCCTCTACCGGGTCGGTGCCCCGGGCCTGGCCCTCAGCTCCGGCATCCCCCTGCGATGACCAGCCTGGTCCGAGCCGGATAGGGCAGTGCCCGAGCGTCTCGTCGTCGCCCTCGTGCTGGTGGCGGTGGCCGTGGCCGTGGCCGTCGTGCTCGAGCGGCGCCGGCCGGCCCCGCCTACCCAGCCCCGGCGATGGGCAGTGCCGACCCAACTCGACAGGGACGACTTCGACGGCCGGGACCGTCCCTGGCTGGTGGCGGTCTTCACCTCGGCCACCTGCGACTCGTGCCTCAAGGTGCTGCCCAAGGCCAGGGTGCTCGAGAGCGACGAGGTGGCCGTGGTCGACGTGGCCTACCAGACGCAAAAGCCCCTTCACGAGCGTTACGGGGTCGAGATCGTCCCCACCCTGGTGGTTGCCGACCCCGACGGCGTCGTGCGGGCCTCCTTCATCGGCGAGCCCACCAGCACCGACCTCTGGGCTGCAGTGGCCGAGGCCCGCAAGCCCGGCTCGAGCCCCGAGCCCGACCTCGGCGCCCCCCCCTCAGCTTCTGCGCTCTGAACCTCCCGGCCTGGCGCGGTGTCGCCGACGGCCTGGCGCGGTGTCGCCGACGGATGGCCCGTTTCGGCGGCCAAAAGCGGCCACACGACGGCGGACTACAGCCAGAAGCGGCCAAACGATGCCCGCCGAGAGGCCGTCAGCGGCCGACGCGGGGCACTTCTGCGGTCGGTGTCTCGACGGTCACGTCCGGCTGGATCAGGGTGTCATCGTCCACCGCCGGCACCTCGGCCGGCGAGGCCGCCGCTTCGGTCCCCCCGGCGTCCTGGTCGGGCCCCAGGCGGGGAACCGACACCTCCCGCACGGGGCGTCCGGCGGCCGAATCGACCAGCCGCTTGACCTCAGCCCCGTCGATCGTCTCCTTTTCGAGCAGGGCGGTGGCGACGCCGTCGAGGCCGCCGCGGTGCTCCCGGAGCATCTGGACCGCCCGGTCCTCCTGCTCCCGCAGGATGCGCTCGACCTCCTCGTCGATGACCCGGCTGGTCTCGTCGGAGTAGTCGCGGGTGTGCATGAGGTCCTCGCCCAGGAACACCTGGCCCTGCGAGCCCCAGGCCATCGGCCCGATGCGGTCGCTCATGCCCCACTCCCGCACCATCTTGCGGGCCAGCTCGGTGTTGCCCACGAGGTCGTTGTTGGCACCGGTGGACCGGAC
>JAHWJQ010000066.1 GCA_019348305.1 Actinomycetota bacterium | reverse complement strand
CCGCCAGCCCACCGCCACCGCACTGTCGAGCCATCGGGGCACAGCGGGCGAGCGTCTCTCCCGCGCCCCGTTGCTCGTCGGTCGAGACGGCGCCTCGTCTCCCGCCGGTACTCGCTCACCGACGGGGACCGGCGGCGATGCAGTCACGGGCTACCCCGCCTCGAGGTCGCGAGCGCACCAGCACAACATCGTCTTCGGTCTCCTCCACGCGCGTTGCTGGGTGTATACCCCGTCCGTCCGGGCCCGGCCGGTCGCGAACGTTTCGTCATCGAATCGCGGCCTGAGCGCAACTTGGCCCCCGTCTCCCCCCACCTTCCCGTGGGAACATGAGGATGCAATGGCGCAGATCCTGATCATCGAAGACGACGACCGCATCCGGGAGACGACGGAGTTGCTCCTGGAGGACGACGGCTACGACGTGGTCGGGGCAGCCTCCGCCGAGGACGGCCTCGCCGCCTTCGAGCGAGCGCCGGCCGCCTGCGTCATCGTCGACCTCATGCTCCCGGGCATGAACGGTTTCGACTGTTGTCGAGAACTGCGCAAGCGCAGCGACGTCCCGATCATCATGCTGACGGCACGGACCGACCCGTTCGACGTCGTCGCAGGGCTGGAGGCCGGAGCGGACGACTACGTGACGAAGCCATTCCACGCCAAGGAGCTCACGGCGCGGGTGCGGGCGCTGCTGCGACGGGCCCGCACCGGCGGCGGCGGCGACACGACGCCGAACAAGGTGATCCGCTTCGGCGACGTGGAGGTGAGGGTTGACGAAGGAGTCGTGCTGAAGGGCGAATCCCCCATCACCCTGACCAAGACGGAGTTCCGCCTGCTGTGCAGGATGGCAGAGCACCCGGGACGGCTGTTCAGTAGGGAGGCCCTTCTCGACAAGGTCTGGGGCTACAGCTACCTCGGCGACGGGAAGCTGGTCGACGCCCACGTGCACCGCCTCCGGGCGAAGGTCGAGGATGACCCCTCGAACCCGAGGCATGTGGTGACCGTGCGGGGGCTCGGTTACAAGGTCGTCACCTGACGCGCCTGTTCGCCCGCGGCCGGCTGCGGTTCCGGGTGATGCTGACCTTCGCCTTGATCGGGCTGCTCGCAGTGACCGCCATGTCGGTCGCCACCTACGGCCTGGCCAGCGGGTACCTCCTGTCCCAGCGCCAGGCCTCGGCGGTGCGACAGGCCCAGGCGAATGCCCGGCTCGTCCGGAACCTCCTCCGCACGCCGAACCCCGAAATCCCCCACCTGCTCGGGTCCCTCGGGACACCCTCCGGAGGCAGGGCGATGGTCCGCGTCGACAGCGCCTGGTTCGCGGCGTCGGCAGGTCTCGGACCGGAGATCCTGCCGCCGGAGCTGCGGTCGCTGGTCGTCGAGGAGCGTCGACCAGGCCGGCAACGCTACCGGGCCAATGGCGACTCCGTCGTTGCTGTGGGGATCCCCCTCGACGAGGAGGACTCCTACTTCGAGGTGTTCCCACTGGCCGAGCTGTCCCGGACCCTCAGCACCCTCCGCTACTCGCTGCTCGCCGCCGCCGCCTTCGCCTTCGTCGGGAGTCTCAGCCTCGGGTACTGGGCATCGAGGCGCGTCCTGCGCCCCGTGCTCGACATCGGGCGAGCGGCGGCGTCGATCGCGGCCGGCCGGCTCGACGCGAGGCTCGACGCCGCCGGCGACGAAGAGCTCTTCGCGCTGGCCAAAGGCTTCAACTCGATGGTCGACTCACTGCAGGACCGGATCGAGCGCGACGCCCGCTTCGCTTCTGACGTGAGCCACGAGCTTCGGTCGCCGTTGACGACGCTGCGCTCGGCCGTCGAGATCATGCAAGGGCGGAGAGCCGAGATGCCTCCCCGCTCGGTCCGGGCCCTCGACCTCCTCAGCGAAGAGGTGGACCGGTTCGAGGGGCTCGTGACCGACCTGCTCGAGATCTCACGGTACGACGCCGGCGTGGCCTCGCTCGAACTGGAGCGCGTCGATCTGGCCGCACTCGTGGCGCGGGTGCTCCGAGACGAAGGCGCTGCCGGCGTCTCCGTCGAGGTAGACGCACCGTCGGAGGACGCCAAGGTGGTACTGGTCGACCGTCGGCGCGTCGAGCACTCGATCAGCAACCTCGTCCGCAACGCCGTTGCCCACGCCGGAGGGGCGGTGGCCGCCGGCGTGGTCGTAGCCGCCGACTCAGTGTCGTTGTACGTCGAGGACCGGGGGCCGGGGGTCCCGCCGGCGGATCGCGAGGCTGTCTTCCAGCGCTTCTTCCGGGGATCGACATCGGGTCGGCGCTCGTCCTCCGACGGCGTCGGGCTCGGGCTCGCCCTGGTCCACGAGCAGGCGCGCCTGCACGGCGGACAGGTGTGGGTCGAGGAGGTACGCCCGACCGGTGCCCGGTTCGTGATCCAGCTGCCCCGGCGGTCAGCTTGATGCATCGCCGGTTCCTCGTGGTGATCGCGCTCGTCGCCCTCGGCGGCGGGTGCGGTATCCCCGACGACGAGGGGCCGGTCGCTCTCGATGCCGCGCAGCTGCCGCCCGACCCGGTGCCCGCCGAGGCCGGCGCCGGCGGCGAGGACGACGTCGAGCGGTCGGTCCTCTACCTCGTTGCCGGTGAGCGCCTGCAGCCGGTGCAACGGCCGGCGCAACCGTCACTGGCGGCGACCCTCGATGCCCTCCTCGAGGGGCCGCGCGAAACGGAAGCGGCGCTCGGGCTCCGCACCGCCATCCCCGCCGGCACTCGGGTCCTCGGCGTGACGCTCGACGGCACCACGCTCCGCGTGGACCTCTCCGAGGAGTTCATCAGCATCGTCGGCGAGGAGCACCTCCTGGCGCTCGCCCAACTGGTCTACACCGCGGCGGCAGCTTCGCCCGTCGACCAGGTTCAGGTTGCCATCGAGGGGGAAGCTGTGGCTGTCGCCAAGGGTGACGGGCAGCTCACGAGCGAGCCGGTCCGCCCGGCTGACTACGACGCGCTCGCGCCCGCGTAGGACGACGGACGTTACCGAACCAGAACCTCGTCGCGGGGTGTTCACAAGGCCGAGGGCCGATCATGCAACAAGTGTCATCGAGGCACGTCGAGAGGAGGGGCACGATGTTCGCCTTCAGGATCGAGACGGTTGACAAGACAGCCATCTGCAGGGTGCAAGGTGACGCCGACGCCGCGCACGCGCCGGCACTGCGGGAGTGCGTCGTCGCCCTCGCCGCGTATCGCAAGGTCGTTCTCGACTTCTCCGGCGTAGCCTTCATCGACTCCGCCGGCCTGGGGTGCCTCATCGCCGGCGCTCGCCGGATCCACGCCGCCGACGGCGACGTCGTCATCTGCTCGGCGCGGCGGGCGGTCCACCGCCTTCTCCACACCGTCGGGATGGACCGCGTGCTCCCGATCGTCGCAACCATGGACGAAGCGATCGCTGTGCTCGAGGGATCAGCGGACCCCGTCGTCGACCCCCTTCGCAACGCCCCGCCGCGAATGCAACCGCAAGAGCTCCCCGCGTGAGGTGCAGCACCTGAAGGTCGCCAGACCCCGCCGTTGGTCGCGATTCGGGGCGGTTTCTGCGAACAGGTGACAAAGCGGTCGCGATCCACCACGCCGCGGTTCTCCAGCCCCCGGTCGGGAATGGGCAGTTGCGATGCGCAACCGACATCACGCCCTCCGCCGCCGGCTTGTCGCGGCAACCCAGCTCGCGCTGTTGTTGGCGCTGGTGGCCTCTCTCCTGTCCGGCGGGCTGTTCCTCGCCAGCGGGCGCGTGCCGTCGCCCATCCCTACGGTCGATCTGCTCCTCGGCCCGTCGCCCGACCTCAAAGGGGCCGTGCGCGACGGCCTCTCGGAGCCGAGCCGGGTGCTTGCCTCTGACGGCTCGGTCATCGGACGGTTCCGGCCGGAGGAGCGCTTCGTCCCCATCAGCGCCGAGACGATCCCCAACGTCGTGGTCGACGCCGTCGTGGCTGCCGAGGACGCCACCTTCCTCGATCACGCCGGCATCAACGGCAAGGCGATCGTCCGTGCCGCTCTCACGAACCTCCGCAGCGGTGACGTCGACCAGGGCGGCTCGACGATCACCCAGCAACTGGTGAAGAACCTCTTCACCGACGGAAGCCGGACGGTCCATCGCAAGCTGGAAGAGGCGAAGATCGCCCTACAGCTCGAACGTGATTACGACAAGAGGGAGATTCTCGCCGCGTACCTCAACACGGTGTTCTTCGGTGAAGGCGCCGTCGGGATCCGGGCCGCGTCGCGTACGTACTTCCGCAAGCCCGTCGAGCAGCTGTCGCTTTCGGAGGCGGCCTTGCTCGCCGGGATCATCCCTGCCCCCAGCATCTACAACCCTCGGGCGGACGCGGAGGCGGCAGAGCGGCGTCGCCAGCTCGTTCTCGACCGGTTGGCCGATACCGGGCTGGTCACCGCCGGTGAGGTCGCTGAGGCTCGCTCCACCCCCCCGACCGTCCATCCACCTCGCAAGCCGATCGAGCAGTACCCGTACTTCATGGACTACGTCCGCCGGTGGCTCCTCGATGTCGCGGGTCTCCCCAGCAAGGCGCTCTACCAGTCCGGTCTGACCATCGAGACGACGCTCGACCCACGGATCCAGGAGGCCGGGTTGGCAGCGGTGGCGGCTCACCTCCCGGACCCCGGGCATCCCGCGGCAAGCGTCGTCGTGGTCGACCCGGCGTCGGGGGCCGTCCGCGCGCTCGTCGGTGGCCGCAACTGGCAGGAGGAGCGGGTGAACCTGGCACTCGGACGCAAGGGCGGGGGAACCGGCCACCAGCCCGGGTCATCCTTCAAGCCGTTCGTCCTGGCGCTCGCCTACGAGCGGGGGGCGTCGTCGCTCGACCTCGTGCCCGCACCCGAGGAGCTCCCCGTCGGCACCGAAGGTCACGTCGTGCACAACTACAGCCGGCGGGGCTACGGCGAGGTCACCTTGGCCGAAGCCACTCGTCGATCGATCAACACAAGCTTCGTCACCCTCGGGCTGATGCTCGGCCCCGGTGACATAGCGAGGTTCGCCAGCTCCTTCGGTGTTGACGGTATGCCGTCGCCAGAGGACGCCGGCGAGAGCATTGCCATCGGTGCCTATGAAGTCTCGCCGCTCGCCATGGCGACCGCCTACGGCGTGTTCGCCAACGATGGCGTGACAGTCCCGGCCCGGCCCGTGGAGCGCATCCTGGGCCCGAGCGGCGAGGTCGTCGAGGCGTGGAGCACCCGGGTGGGCGAACGCGTGATCTCATCCGATACGGCGCGGCTCGTCACCCACACGCTGCGGGGCGTCGTGGAGAACGGTACCGGCACTGCCGCCGACTTCGGCAGGCCGATCGCGGGGAAGACGGGGACGACGAATGACTACCGCGACGCCTGGTTCGTCGGGTACAGCCCGCACCTCGTCGCCTCGGTCTGGGTCGGGTATGCCCAGTCCAACGAACCGATGCACGACGTCGCCGGCGTCGCCAACGTCACCGGCGGGTCCCTTCCGGCAAGGATCTGGCGCGACGTGATGGCCGCCGCCCACCACGACCTCCCCGTTGTGCACTTCCCGCCCCCGCCTGACCGTCCGCGATGGGAACCAACTCCCGAGCCGGCCCCGCCGCCGCCGCCCGAAGTGCCCCCCACGACGATGGCGACAACAACGACCTCCGCTCCCCCGCGTCGTCTCACGACGACGAGCACGGCCCCTTCGCCGGAACCAGAACCGGCGCCGGCGCCGCCACCGGACGTCCAACCGCTCCCCGAGCCACTCCCCGAACCGCAACCGGAGCCGGAACCCGAGCCGAAGCCGAAGCCGAAGCCGACGACGACCACGACGACTACGACGACGACGACCACGGCGCCGACCACGACCACGACGACGACCACGACGCCGCCGCCAACTACGACGACCACGGCGCCGACCACGACGACGACCACGGCGCCGACCACGACGACGACCACGGCGCCGACCACGACGACGACCACGCCGCCGGCGGAGGACTAGGTCAAGCTAACTGGCGCGGTTCTCTTCAGGATCGGTCGCGGTCCGGTCACAAGGCGTCCATCGGCGCCCGGGAAGGACCGGACAGGGGTACGTCCACCACCGACGAAAGGAGAGCATCATGGGCATCGGCATCGGCATCGTGCTCCTGACGATCGGAGCGGTCCTGGTCTGGGCGGTGGAGGCCTCGTTCGAGGCGATCGACTTGGACGTCGTCGGGGTCATCCTCATGATCACCGGCGGCATCGGGCTGTTGTGGGGACTACTGGCTTCCAACCTCCGGGGCCACAACACAGTGATCGAGGAGTAGGCGGCGCAGCGGGCGGCAGGTGAAGCGATTCATCCTGCCGCCCGAAGTCGACCCAGGCGTTCGTAGGCGAGGAGGCTCAGCGCTCGTCGGGAGTGGGCTTGAAGTCGACCACCACTTCGGTGAAGCCAAGGGAGCGGACGAGGCTGACGAGCATCTTCTCGGTGTTGCGCTCGGCGGCATCGACGACGCCACTCTCCAGCGCCGCTCGCTCCAACTTCTTTTCGGCGAGCAGGTAGAACTCCCGCTCCCCGGCCGGATTGTCCGAGAACACCGAACCGACCCGGTCGAGGAGGCCACGGTCGCGGACCGCGACGTAACTGCGGCTCAGGTCGACGCTCGGATCCGACAGCCGGGCGCGCGGCAGCGTTATCTTGACCGACCGACGGTTCGCTGAGACTTCGACGCCGTCAGCACCCATGGCTGCGAAGTCGACGTAGGCGTCGACGCTGCCGGCGGCGACGAAGACGGTCCGCTCGCCCTTGAGGAACGACGGCAGGAACCGAGCATCCTCCTCGACGTCGAGGAGGAGCTCGAACTGAGCCGTCGCTGCGCGGTACTGGCTCAGGTCTTCCAGCGCCCGCAGCAGCGCTGGCTGGCTGCGGTCGACGGTGTCACTGCCGAAGGGGTTGCGCAGGGACGGGACGACGTTGGCCAAGGCAAGGACCACGACCAGGGCGACAACGCCGAACAGCGCGACGACCAACGGGGCGCTCCCACCGCGAAGGCGACGGTGACCGCGGTACGCACCGTGCTCGGGTGGGGCTGGCTGCTTGGTGATCATCGCGAGCGGTGCTCGAAGACCTACTGGTGAGAGCGCTCCTCACCTTCGTGCGCTTCGGCCTCGGCGCGCGCTGCCTCTGCCTTCGCCTCGTTCTCTGCGACATCGGCTTCGGCCGACGCCTTCTTCTGCTGCGACTCACCCTCTGCGGCGAGTTCGTCGCTTCCTGACAGCTTTCCCGTGACCTCCTTGGCAGATCCCTTGAGCTTCTCGACGGCGCTGTCTGCGCCCGCCTCCGGGCCAGTGTCCGGCATGCCTTCCTCCAGTTGTCTAGGTGTAGTTCCCAAGGGTGTACCCACTTCCGCGGACGGCGATGGCACCTCCGGTGACAATTGGGTATCAGTACCTGGTGATCAACGACCGTCTCCGGCCGCTCCTGGCCACCGCGGGCGAACTGCGCAAGGAGGCGCGCGACGACCGCCTCACCGGTCTGGCGGCCGAGGTCGCCTTCTTCGCCGTCCTGGGAATCTTCCCGGGGCTGCTCGGGCTGGCCGCCGCGCTCGGTTTCCTGCAGGCGCTGCTGGGCGGCGAGGTTGCCGCGAACGCGCAACGGGTCGTTACCGACGTCCTCACCACCTTCCTCACCGATCGGGCAGCGCCGACCATCGAGGCGGTCCGCGACCTCTTCGAGAAAGGTGATCCCGCCCTTCTCTCCACGGCTACGGCTGGCGCGATCTGGGCCGTGTGGCGGACTGTCCGCGCCGTCATGCGTGCCTTGGCGGTGGTGTATGACGTCGAAGACAGGCGCTCGCCAGTGAAGAGGGCGGCGCTCACCTTGTTTCTCGCTCTGGGCACGATAGTGACGGCGGCTTTGATACTGGTGATGTTCGTGCTCGGGCCTCTCCTCGGAGGAGGGCGGGCGCTGGCCGATGCGGTCGGCCTAGGAGAGGTCTTCGCGACGTTGTGGAGTTGGGCGCGATTGCCGGTCGGGTTCGCGGTGCTGGTGCTGTGGGCGGCGACGATGTTCCACTGGGCGCCCCACAAGCGATCCTCTTTTCGCTCGGACGTTCCCGGAGCGCTCGTGACGGGCGTCCTCTGCCTGCTGTTCTCGATCGCCCTTCGCGTCTACTTGGGGTTCGCGGGAGGGGTCAACCAGGTTCTCGGGGTGATCGGCGGGGTACTCACTGTCTTGCTGTGGCTGTACCTGCTGAGCCTCGCCCTGCTCATCGGCGGTGAGATCAACGGCGTGATCGCTGCGGCCAGGCGGGAGCCTCGCTGAGCCCGCGTCTCAGCGCTTTTCGATGCCCGCGATCACTTGTCCAGCCTGTTGTCCTTCGCGAAACACTGTGACGGCCCCGGTTGGTTCGATGACAACGAAGCGGATCCCGTCAAGATCGAAGACCTCTTGCTCCCGCAGCCTCGAGAACAACTCGTCAACGCTCATCTGCGGCCCGAGAGGCGTCCTCGGGAGTTGGATCTCGCCGTCCCTGACCACGACCCACGGAGCAAAATCGAGGAGGCGGCGCACTATCGCGAACCGTTGACGCAGCGCCGCGGCGATCACTTGGAGCACCAGCAGCGTGACGAGCGCCGTGGTCCCCTGGGTGTAGCTCGGGTCCCTGCTGGTGGCGGTGGAGGCGATCAGGCTGCCGAGCGCGATTGTTACGACGATGTCGAAGGCCGAGAGTTGAGCGACGGTTCGACGCCCGGCCACCCTGATGGCGAGCAGCGCGGAGCAGTAGACAGCTGTCGTGCTCGCCACTACGTACGCGACTGTCGCCCAACTCGAACCGAACCAGTCACTCACGAAAAGCACCGCCTTCCTCGTCTGTCACGCTGCCGGCCGCGGAGACACTGCATGCGTGGAGAGCGGCGGCCAAGCTACTCGTGGCCCGCACGGCGACAATCTCGTTCGGCATCTCGATGCCGTGGGCGTCGAAGGCACCTTTGACCGCCTGCATCGCGCTGCTCAGCGTGCGACGCATCTGCAGCTGGTGGGCGCTGCACCAGAACAGCACGTCGAGGTCGACACTGGAGGTTGCGAGCTCCACGCTCAGCACCTCGGGGGGCGGCTCGGGCGCGACACCGTCCACCTGCCGGACCGCCTCGAGCGCGACCTTCCGTGCCTCCGCGATGTCGACCTCATAGCCAATCCCGACCACGAAGTGAGCGCGAATGGACGGCCGTGCCGTCTGGACGGTGATGACGTCGGAGTACACCTTGGCGTTCGGAATGAGGACGCGCCGGCCCTCGTAGGTGGTGATCACGGTCTCGCGGATGTTGATTTCCTCGACGGTGCCAGTCACGTCGCCCACCTCGACCTGGTCACCGCCGCGGAAGGGCTGGCGGAACAGCAGGAGGACCCCCGCCAGCAGATTCTGGAGGATGTCCTGGAACGCGAACCCAGCAGCGATGGAGAGGACCCCGGCACCTGCGAGGAGATCGACGGGACGGACCGACGGGAACACGATCGTCACTGCCGTGAAGAAGCCGAGCAGCGTCATGGTCGCCGAGGTGAGACGGGCGAACACCCGGCTGAAGCTCGGCGTCCGCGACCGCGCCAGTCGTGCGCGCACGACGGGCCGGAGGAGGCGCCCGACGAGGAAGAACGCGATGAGGACGCCGATCGCGATTCCCAGGCGTGGGAGCGTCTCCACGAAGGTCTCCCAGGCGCTGTTCGCGCTCTGTCGCAACTCCTCCACATCCTCGCCGGGGTCCGCCTGGCCGAGGCCACGAAGGGGAGGAACGGTCACTTCGTAGCTCGGCATGCAGCCTCCTCAGCCGAGGTTCTACCCTCGGGCAGCCTCTGCTGTACGGACAGGACGGGGGCAAAGAGATCGCCTGCGTCGGCGCGCCGGAGGGCGGAATCGGCGAGAAACGCAAGTTCGGCGGCCTCGCGGGACGCCGCCACCTCCGCGACCTCCTCCCAACTCACCGGAGTCGACACCGACGGGACCGCGCGCTCCCGCGGCATGAGCGACGTGACCAAATCTGGGTGCTCGCGCTCGAGCATGCGGGCCACGGCATGAGCGAAGGCCTTTGTCTCTGCATAGATAACCGGGGTGTTCAGCGGCAGGTATACGTGGAGCCCGACACCGCCCGATGTCT
>JAHWJQ010000065.1 GCA_019348305.1 Actinomycetota bacterium | reverse complement strand
CCACGAAGGCCGACCTGGCCGCCCTCGAGTACCGCCTCGACACCAGGATCGACGGCTTGGCGGTCACCTTGCGGGGCGAGATGGCCGAGTTGAGGAGCGAGCTGCGGGGCGAGATGGCCGACTTGCGGGGCGAGATGGCCGAGCTGCGGGGCGAGCTGCGGGGCGAGATGGCCGAGCTGCGGGGCGAGATGCGGGGCCTGCCCGGTGAGGTGGCCAAGACGTTCGTCACCTGGCTGTTGGCCAGCCAGGCAGCGGTGATCGCCGTGGTCGGGTTCCTGTTGCGCTGACACCTTCGGCGGCCAAAAGCTCTCGATCTGGGCTAGATGGTCTCCACGTTGTCGCCGCGCAGCCGGCGCCGGGCGTCGAGGACGAGCCCGCCGTGCTGCTCTACCACGCCGAGGTCGAAGGCATCATGGTCGGTGAGGAGCACGACCACGTCGGCTGCGGTGACCTCGTCCTGTGTCATCTCCACTCTGATGACACGCCGGTTGACATGGCCCTCGACGACATGGGGGTCGACCGCTCGCACCTCGGCTCCCAGCGCCAGCAGGCGTTCGGCCACTACGACGGCGGGCGACTCGCGGGCGTCGCCGGTGTTCTTCTTGTAGGCCAGGCCGAGCAGCAGGACCCGGCTGCCGTTGACCGCCTTCTTCTGCCGGTTGAGTGAACGGACCAGGCGCTGGACCACGTAGTCGGGCATGTGGTCGTTGACGTCGTTGGCCAACTCGACGAAGCGGAAACTGTGGCCCGTCGAGCGCTTGACCCGCCACGACAGGTAGCTGGGGTCGATGGGCAGGCAGTGGCCGCCGACGCCGGGCCCCGGGGTGAAGCGCATGTACCCGAAGGGCTTGGTCGAGGCTGCGTCGATGGCCTGCCACACGTCGATGCCTAGCTCGTGGGCGAAGATGGCGAGTTCGTTCACAAGGGCGATGTTGACGTGGCGGAAGGTGTTCTCGAGCAGCTTGGTGAGCTCGGCCTCCTTCGGGGTGGCAACCGGTACTGTCCGCTCGACGAGGGTGTCGTAGAAGCTCTTCACCGCCGTGAGGGAGGCAGGGTCGATGCCCGACACCACCTTCGGCGTCTTGACGAAGGTCCACTCCGTGTTGCCGGGGTCTATGCGCTCGGGGCTGTAGCCGAGATGGAAGTCGGCTCCGGCAGTGAGCCCTGAGCCGGTTTCGAGCAGGGGCCCGACCAGCTCCTCGGTGGTGCCGGGGTAGGTGGTGGACTCGAGGACGACCGTCGCCCCCGCTCGGAGGTGGGCGGCGAGTGTGCGGCTGGACTCTTCGATGAAGGAGAGATCGGGCGCACCCTCCTTCAGCGGGGTGGGAACGGTGATGACCGCAACGTCGAAGCCGGCAAGATCGCTCGCCTCGGTGGTCGCCGTGTACAGGCCGCTCTCGAGGGCCGACTGCAGTTGCTCGGAGGGCACGTCCTCCACGTAGGACTCGCCGGCAGCCAGGCGCTTCACCCGGTTGACGTCGACGTCGTAGCCGACGACGGAATGGCCGACCTCGGCGGCCCGCATCGCGACCGGCAGCCCCACGTAGCCCTGCCCCACCACGACAACACGCATGCCCAGCTCCTCGTCGCCGCCTGGTCGAGTTCTACGACAGTGTTGCACCGCGAGGTGCCAGGCGATGACTGGACCGTCGCTGGGTGCACCGGTCGGCTACGGGAACAAGGGGCGCGCCGCGAGAAGGGGCCAGGGAACGGGCGCAGAAGGGACATCAGCCTCCAGTAACCTTCACTGGATGCTGCCTGAGGAGCCGGCCGAGCTCGAGCTGCGCGACTACCTGCGGATCCTTCGCCGCCGCAAGTGGCTCATCCTGCTGGTGACATTGCTCGTCACCGCCGGCGCCGTGGGGGCGTCCCTGGCCCAGACGCCGGTGTACCAGGGCAAAGCCGAGGTGCTCCTGCAGGCCAAGGCCACCGAATCTCTCTTCGACCCGAACACCGGCGCCCGCAACGACCCTGCCCGAGCCATCCAGACCGAGATCCAGGTGCTCCGCAGCCGCCCGGTTCGCGACCGGGTCCGCGAGAAGATCGGGAAGGCGCCCAAGGTGACGGCCAGTGCAGTCGGCCAGACCGATGTCATGGAGGTGCGAGCCGAGAGCACCGATCCGGAGCGGGCGGCGCTGGTCGCCAACACCTACGTCACCTCCTACATCGAGTTCCGGCGCAACCAGGCGGTGGACGACCTGTTGGCGGCGGCCGATCAGATCCGCCAGAAGATCGCCCAGCTTCAGGCCCAGATCGACGGCGCCGTGCCGGTGGCTACGTCGGCGGCGCCGCAGGTCAGAGGGGCACGGGCGACCACCACGACCACCGACTCGTCCGATCTGGAACGCCAGAAGGCGAGCCTGCAGGACCAGCAGGACCTGTTCCGCCAGAAGCTCGATCAGCTCCAGGTCGATGCCGCCCTCAAGAGTGGGGGAGCGCAGCTGGTCACCCCGGCGGTGGCCCCGACCACGCCGATCCGTCCCACGCCCCGGCGCAACGCCGTTGTGGCCCTGGCGGTGGGCTTGATGCTGGGCGTGGGCCTCGCCTTTTTGCGGGAGTACCTGGACGACTCGTTGAAGGGGAAGGAAGACATCGAGCGGGCGGCGTCGGGGGTCCCGGTGCTCGGCTTCATCCCCGAGCTCAAGACCTGGAAGGACCCCAAGGCGGCCTTCCTGGTCTCCCTCACCGACCCGCATTCGCATGCGACGGAGGCCTACCGGAGCCTGCGCACCTCGGTGCAGTTCCTGGGCCTCGACCGCAGCATCAAGATCGTGCAGATGACGAGCCCGTCGCAGGCCGAGGGCAAGTCGACCACCATCGCCAACCTCGCCGTGGGGCTTGCCAACGCCGGCCAGCGCGTCGTTCTGGTCGACGCCGACCTGCGCCGCCCTCGCATCCATCAGTTCTTCGGCCTCGGCAACGACGTCGGCTTCACCTCGATCCTCCTCGGCGACGCCACGTTGTCCGCCGCCATCCAGCACGTGCCCCAGGTCTCCCGGCTGTACCTGCTTGCGTCGGGGCCGATCCCCCCGAACCCTTCGGAGATGCTGGCCAGCAAGCGCACCGGAGAGCTCTTGCGGGCTCTGGCCGAGCACGCCGACGTGGTGCTCATCGACTGCCCGCCGGTGCTGCCGGTCACCGACGCCACGGTGTTGGGCCACAGGGTCGACGCCACGCTGCTGGTGGTGAACGCCGCCAAGACCAAGCAGGCTCAGCTGCGACGGGCGGTCGAGCTGTTGGGCCAGGTCGAGGCGCCGCTGGCCGGCGTGGTGGTGAACGGGGTCGCCGACAGCGCTGCGTACGGCTACTCCTACGGCTACGGAGGGGGGTACCGCTACGCCTACACCCCTCGCGAGCAGGCTGGCGGCCGGCGCCGGGGATCGGCTGCCGGGATGGAACGGGACTGGTCGGTCAAGGATGGAGCCGCCGCCGCTGCGCCGGTGGAGTGGTCGGAGCGGCCTCGGACAGCGCCGCCGGAACCGGTCGTGCAACGCCCGGCTGCACCGGTGGCTAGCGAGCCGGCCGTCGCGGAGCGAGCCGTCGTTCGCTCCGCCGAGGCTGTCCACCCCGCGGGGGATGGCCGGCCCGAGGTGGTCCCGGGCTCACCCGGTGGCAACGGCGCCCACCCCGAAGAAGCGCCCCCGGCTCCGGTCGTCACCTCGCCGCCACCGCCCGCGCCACCAGCCGTCGCTCCGCCGCCGCCCAACGGGCACTCGGTCCCAGCACGGCCGCCGGCACCCGAGCGGGTCCCCGAGGAATCGGGCGTCTGGAGGTTGTGGCGCCGGCCGACCAGGTAGAGGCGAACAGCGGGTTCTCTCCAAGTCCTCCTTGTTGGCTAACGGCCAGGCCCTCGACCGGCCCGACGGGAGTGACGGCATGGCCGCCGGCGCGCCACAGGACGACAGGACGGTTCAGCCGAGCAGCGCGTCGGCGATGCGGCCGGCGGCACGGCCGTCCCACAAGGCGGGCCGGCGTGGCGGCGGGGGATGGTCGATGGCGCCTCGTGCGGCCGAGATGACCGCTCCCGGCGACCGGCCGACGACGCGGTTGGTGCCTTCGGTGACCGTGATGGGTCGCTCGGTGTTGTCCCTGAGGGTGAGGCAGGGGACGCCCAATACGGTGGTCTCCTCCTGCACCCCGCCCGAATCGGTCATCACCAGGCGGGCTCCCGCCTCCAGGGCGATGAAGTCGAGGTAGCCGGTCGGCTCGATGAGCTGCAGCGTGGGCGGGAGGGCCAGCACCTCGAGGTGGCGCCTCGTCCTCGGGTGTACCGGGAACACCAGGGGCAGGTCGGCGGAGATGGTGGTGAGTGCCTGCATGAGCGGCGCCAGCGTCTGCGGGTCATCGACGGTCGCCGGCCGGTGCAGGGTGACGACTCCGTAGTCGCCGGCGACCAGGCCCAGGGCGGCGAGCACCGGCCGCTGCCGCGCCCGATCGAGATTGGCGACCAACGTGTCGACCATGACGTTGCCGACCAGGTGGATCCGGGCGGCCTCGACGCCCTCGGCGACCAGGTTGTCGACGGCATCAGGAGAGGGAGCGAGGAGCCAGCGGCTGAGGCGGTCGGTCACCACCCGGTTGACCTCCTCGGGCATGGTCCAGTCGCCGCTACGCAGCCCTGCCTCCACGTGGGCCACGGCCACGTTGGCCTTGGCCGCGACCAGGCTGCACGCCAGCGTCGAGTTGACGTCGCCCACGACGACCACGGCGTCGGGCCGGAGCTGATCGAGCAGCGGCTCGAAGGCCACCATCACCCGCGCCGTCTGCTCGGCGTGGGTGCCGGAGCCGACGCCCAGGGAGTAGTCGGGGCGGCGGATGCCCAGCTCCTCGAAGAAGACCTCGCTCATGCCGGGGTCGTAGTGCTGGCCGGTGTGGACCAGAACCGTCTCGGCCCCCCGTGCCTCGAGGGCGTCGAGCACCGGCTTGATCTTCATGAAGTTGGGCCGGGCGCCGGCAACGCACAGGAAACGCACGGCGGCACCCTAGGTGGCTGGTGTCAAACCAGTCCCGAGCGCCCGGGGGACGCTTTCGTTCCCCCTTTATCGCACGTCAGGCGCTCGGGGCTTCGTCGGCGGAGCCGGCGAGCTTTGTTTGACACCAGCCACCTAGGCACCGGCGGTGCTCTCCCAGAAGCGGGGTGGTCAGGGCGCCGGCGGCGGGTTGTTGACCGGGTGGTCGGCCCCGTAGTGGCCGCGAGGGATGAGGGGCGCGTCCCGCCCGGTGCCTCGTGTGCCCCGCCGGGCGTCGTCGCCAGGTGCCGACTCCTCGTGGTACTCCTCTTCGACGTTGACGGCCCACACGTCGTGGCGTGAGCCGGTCGCGATGTTCTCGGCCGTGAGCATCGCCGTGTACATCGAGTGGTCCTGGTTGTTGTACCGGTGCATCCCGTTGCGACCGACGGGGTGGACGTTGGGCGCGCAGTCCTGCAACCACTCCACGATGGCGGCGACGTTCGCCTTGTAGCGCTCGTCATAGAACGGGTACGCCTTCGGCATGCGCACCACGTAGCCGGCCTCAACCTTGGCGGGGTCGACCAGCCCGAGGATCTCCAGTTCGCGCTTGCCTTGGTCGACCAACTCCTCGTCGGGCTTGTTCCATGTCGCGTCGCCCTCGAACACGAAGAACTCGAGGCCGAGACAGGTCCGGCCCTCCTTCACCATGTAGGGCGACCACGACCCGAAGTTCTGGATGCGCCCCACCTGCACCTCCGGTGAGTGCACGTAGATCCAGTTGTCGGGGAAGCTGGCCTCCTCGGGCACGACGAGGGCAACGGTGAGGAAGTCGCGGTAGCGGAGATCGTCGGCGGCCCGGACTGCCGCTTCGGCCGCTGGTGGGTTCATGGCCTTGAGCAGCTGAGAGATGGGCATGGATGAGATGACGTGGTCGCACGGGTAGTCGCTGCGGGCACCGTCGCGGTTCTCGGCGACGACCGACACGGCTCGGCCGCCCTCGTGGCGGATGCCCACCACCCGGGTCTGCATGACGACCTTGCAGCCCTTGGCCTCGACCAGTTCGCGGCACCGCTCCCACATCATCCCGGGACCGTGCTTGGGGTACTGGAACTCCTCGATGAGCGAAGTGATGCCCTTCTGGTTGCGCTTGGGCAGCAGGGCGTTGACGACGGCGCTCGACAGCGACAGGTTCTTGATGCGCTGGGCGGCGAAGTCGGCCGGCAGCTTGTTCACCGGGACTCCCCACAGCTTTTCGTTGTAGGTCTTGAAGAAGTGCTTGTAGAGCCGCCAGCCGAAGCGGGCGACGATCCAGCCCTCGAGGGTCGTCTGGTCCTTGGGCGGATGGATGCGTGCCCACACGTAGGACATGACGCAGAGGAGCGCCTCCCAGACCCCGAGGTTCTTGAGGGCGTTCGAGGCCTTGAGCGGGTAGTCGTAGTACTTGCCCTCGTAGTAGATGCGGCTCATGCGGGGCCGCAGCATGAAGTCCTCGTCCGGAAGGATCTCGTGCCAGAAGGCTTCGACCTCCTTGACCTTGGTGAAGAACCGGTGGCCGCCGATGTCGAAGCGCCAGCCATCCCGCTCGACGGTGCGGCTGATGCCTCCGACCACCGAGTCCGACTCCAGGATGGTCGAGGTGATGCCGTAACGGGTGACGAGCTCGTAGGCCGCGGTGAGCCCCGCCGGTCCTGCGCCGATGATGACAACCGAGCCGGCGGTCACGCCGCCGGACTCCGACTACTGGGTCCATACCGGTCCGCCACGGCTACTTCTGCGGCTTCGATCACTTTGCGTACCAGCGCTCCCCTTCGTCAATTCCCCGATGCGCCGCGACGGTCCTCCTCAGCCCCGCCAGCCCCACGGCGAGGGCAAGGTGTGGGCCAACCAAGGCGAGTGTAGGGACTGCGAACCGGTGGCCCCACTCGGGTCACGAGGAGCGGTTGTGTGGCAGGCCACGCCGATGGCCTCCTTGCAGCACCTCGTTACTGGGTCTGCGTGTCCCTCATTTCGGTTCTCCTTTGACTCGTCACCCTCGTCGGGTGCTGATGCGAACGGTAGGGCGATGCCGTTTCTGGGCGGTTCCCCCAAAGAGTTCGCAATGTGAAGACGCGCTCACCCGGCCGCAGGTCAAAGCAGGCGTTGCATAAGCGCAACGTCGAGCCAGCGCCCGAACTTGCGGCCGACCTCGCGCTCCACTCCCACCAGTGCGAAGCCGCACGAGCGGTGCAGTGAGATCGAGGCGTCGTGGCCATCCACGATCCTGGCCATGACCGAGTGGAAGCCGTGGAGGGTGGCCAGGCGCACGAGCTCCTCCAGGAGCAGTCGACCCACTCCACGACCACGCTGGTCGTGGTGCACGTACACCGAGTCCTCGACGGTGGTCGAGTAGGCGGGGCGATCGCGGTAGGGGGTGAGGGACCCGAAGCCGGCGATCGTTCCGTCCCCCGCCTCGGCGACGACGGCAGGGTGGGCGCCGGCGTGCGCTCGCAGCCACGCCTGTTGGGCCTCGAGCGAGCGGGGCACGAGGTCGAAGGTCACCGTCGAACCGGTGACTTCCCGGTTGTAGATCGAACGTATGGGCTCGGCGTCGTCAAGAACGGCGAGGCGTACCTGCATGGCGCGCCGAACCTACCGCCCGGCGACGCTGCTCCTACGCCGGTGCGGGCTCCAGGATCGACACCTCACCCCAGACCGCCTCGGCCCGCGCCCAGGCAGCGACGTCGGGGTCGTCGGTGAGGTAGACGATTTGCGGACTTCCTGCTGAACGAGCCACCAACTCGAGCACCCAGTGCTTCACGGACGGAGCGACGCCGTACAGGGGCTCGTCGAGCAGCAGCGGGAACGACTCCCCGCTGCTCCCCGCGCGACGTAGCTCGTTCATGCGCACCATCAGCGCCTGGGCCAGCTCGGCCGGCTCGGCCGACGCTGCCGCGGTGGCAACGCCGGGCCCTCCGGCTTCGCGGACACGCCGCGCCGCCGCCTCCACCCGATCGCGTAGGTCGATAGCCAACTCCACGCTCACGTCTCCGGCCAGTTGATGCCAGGCTGCCAGCGCGCTGCGGTGCTCGTCGGCCGCCAGCGCCAGGCGGCTGCGGTCGGCCCCGCCATCGAAGACGGCGTTCATCCGCTGGATCCTGAACGCCAGATAGGACTTGGCACCCGCCTGCTCCAGCACCCTCCGCTCTGCTTTGCGTGCCCTTTCCATCCGCCGGCGGTAGGCGATCGACACCAGCGTTGTCACGATCGCCACCACCAGGAGTGGGATCGAGGCCCAGTGCTTGAGCAGCGCAGCCGGCATGGCGGCCAGGACGCAGGCACCGCCGATGAAGATGCCATGGTGGCGCACGTACTCGAGGCGCTCCTGCGCCGCCTCGAAGGCAGCGTGGCGCCGCTCGACCTCCTCGACCAGCGAGGCGTCCTGGGGGTCACCGCCGATGGCCGCCACCTCTGCCTTCAGCACCGCGTCAGCGACCTGTACCGCCTCGGCGGCCGCCCACAGTTCGTCGGGGTCACGTTCGGCGAGGGCGGCGACGGTGCTGTCGATGACCGCGCCGGTGGCCATCTCCGGGCTCCCCATCCGGCACCGCCGCCGAACGGAACCTCCGTCGAAGCCAAGCACATGCAGCAGGTTGACGGAGCCGTCCTCGCTGGCAAACTCCGCGGTCAGGTCTTCGTTGGTAGCCAGATCCATCACCCGGTCCGGCCCACCACGGGCGGGGTGAATGACGCCGAGCCGCCGTCCGGTGTCGTCCACGACCTCCACATGGGTGCCTGGGCGGGAGGCGCCGAGGCCGGCCAGCATCTCGGTGATCAGGCTCTCGCGCTCCATCCGCCCCACCCCGGCCACGACCGTCAGCCGGGGGTGGAGGTCGAGCGTGACCGTCGACGACCCGGCCTCCAGGAGGAGGCGCTGGAACCGCATGAGCGAACTTCGACCCGTCGTCCCGTTCTCTTGAGGGAAGGCTCGGAATTGGGCGGTAAGATCGCTGGCCGGTTCCCGCCCTCTTAGCTCAGTCGGCAGAGCACAGCCATGGTAAGGCTGGTGTCGTGGGTTCGATTCCCACAGAGGGCTCCGTGCGCCGTCCGGCGCACAACAACCAGCCAGCGGCAACAGCCGCCGGCGATCAGACCGGCCACAGAACTTGCCGAGCAGCTGCGGCTGTGAGGCGACTTCCGGGCGGCGTAGCTCAGTTGGTCAGAGCACACGGCTCATAATCGTGTTGTCGCGGGTTCGAGTCCCGCCGCCGCTACCCCCCTCGCCCGGTCCGGCTCCGCCGGTCCGACGAGCAAGCGAACGAGGACGAAACGATGGCAAAGCAGAAGTTCGAGCGCGACAAGCCCCACCTCAACATCGGGACGATGGGCCACATCGACCACGGCAAGACGGCCCTCGTCGGGGCGCTGACCGGCGTGGCGACGGACCGGCTGCCCGAGGAGCGCGAGCGCGGGATCTCGATCGAGCTGGGCTTCGCCCCGCTCGAGCTGCCGTCGGGCCGGCGGCTCTCCGTCGTCGACGTCCCCGGCCACGAGCGGTTCGTGCGGACGATGGTCGCGGGGGCGAGCGGGATCGATCTCTTCCTGATGGTGGTGGCCGCCGACGACGGCGTGATGCCGCAGACGCGCGAGCACGCGGCCGTGCTCGCCGCCCTCGGCGTGGAGCGCGGCGTCGTCGCGGTCACCAAGGCCGATCTCGCCGACCCGGCGCGCGCCGCGGCCGAGGGCGCGCACGTCGAGGACAAGGGCATCTCGCTGGTGGTGCACACCCGCACCGCGCCCGACCCGGCCGGCGCGCTCGCCCGGCTGCACAGGCCGGTGGCCGAGCTCGCCGCCGGTGGCCCCCTCCCCGAGGTGCAGATCGACTTCGAGGAGGACAAGACCCAGACGGCGGTGGCGACGACCATCCGCGACAACCTGGCTGCGGTCGGCATTCCCGCCGCCCTGCGGCCCAAGCCCCTGGCCGACTACCAGCAGTTCGCGGTGACGGGGGAGCAGGAGCTGTTCCGCCTGGGCTGGATCGCCCCCTACCCCTCGGGCGACGCCATCCTCACGCCGCTGTTCCGTAGCGGCTTCCCGAACAACCTCACCGGGCTTTCGTCGCCGGCGGTGGACGAGCCCCTCCTCCTGGCCCGTAGCGAAGGTGACCCGGCAGATCGGAAG
>JAHWJQ010000064.1 GCA_019348305.1 Actinomycetota bacterium | reverse complement strand
GAGCTGCACGATGACGTCGACGTGCTCGCTCAACTGCTTCCTCCTGAGGGGTTCGTAGTGTCAGGGTCGGCGGCGGGCGATGACCCACCCGACCTCGAAGGTGGCGGCGACGACCAGGCCGAAGACGAGGTGGGCGACGAACCCGCGTGCGTGGGTGACGACCGGGTAGTGGGGGCAGCACGAGCCTCCGACCACGACGTCGCCGTGGACGATGCCGGGGACGACGAAGGGAGCCGACGGGGTGATCACTACTTGCAACTCCTTGCCGGGTGCTGGCGAGCGCCATGGGTGTGAACACATGTTTTGCACGGTCGTCGCGCGCCGAGCACCGCCACCGCTTGGTGTGCGACTGAGCCCCCGAGTATTGCATCCGGGAAACCGGTTTGATCGTCGCCTCTTCATGGGTAGGCGCCGGCCACCGATGGATCAGCGCCCAACGACCATGTCGCCGTCCGTAGCTCCCTGTCACTCACAGCCTCGTCCTCCAATTCACCAGGTGCGCCCGCCAGACCGGCGCTCGCAGCAAACATCCGTTGTAGCGTATACTTGCTCAGGTGGTGCTGAATCGAGTCCCGGAGGACGAATGACTGCCTGCTGCGGCACCGCGAGCACGTCGACCTTTCCCTGCCGTTGCTGTTCTGAGGCCGGCCCGGTCGTGGGCGCCGCCCCGGTCCGCAGGCACCTCAGCGACGCCGGCGACGGCTCGTGGCAGTACTGGCCCACCGCCTCATGCCCGGTGGTCTTCCCCCTCGACGACACGACCGTCACTGACGACCAGCTGGTCGCTCAAGTCCGCAACAACGCGGTGGAGGCGTCCCGACCGGTGTGCTTCTGCTTCGCCCACACCGCCGAAGCTCTTGCCGCCGACCTCCTCGCACACGACGGGACGAGCACCATCAAGGCCTCGATTGAGGCTTCGGTCGCTGAGGGGCTGTGCGTATGCGAAAACCCTTCCGGGTCGTGCTGCCTCGCAGCAGTGCACCGAGCGCTCGAAGCAGTCCAAGCACAGCCGCCAGCCGACGCCCGGGCGCGGATCTGAACAGCGAGACCACCATGACCGACGCCACCAGCTCCATCGACACCGACAGACTCGACATCGCGACCAAGCCGGACATCGACATCGCAGCGAAGTTCTTCCGAGGTCTGGCCGATCCGACCCGGCTGCGCATCGTCACGATCCTGCTGCGCGAGGGCGAGATGCGCGTCGGCGACCTCGTCGACGCCGTCGACGGTCTCCAGGGGCGCGTGTCCAGCCACCTCGCCTGCCTGCGGCACTGCGGCCTCGTCAGCGACCGCAAAGAAGGCCGCAACGTCTACTACTCGGCCCCCGACCCCAGGGTCCGGGAGTTCCTGCCCGTCGCGCTGTCGATGATCGCCGACAACGCCACCCACATCGCCACCTGCCACCGCATCGAGAGCTGACACCCACCGTCCTCTCGAACGACACGTCGCCGAGCTGTTCGGCATCGGCGCACCGAACCGCACACCAACACACCAACACACCAAGAGGAACGAGAAACATGCCAGACAACCGTGAACCCACCAGAGGAATGCTCGGCCTGCTCGGCGCCGGGATGGTGGTGTGCTGTGGCATCCCGCTGCTGCTCGGCGCCGGGATCGCCGTCAGCGCCGCCGGCCTCGCCGTCGGCAGCGGCATCCTCGTCGTCACCGGCCTTGCCCTCGGCGTGTGGGCCTGGCGCCGCCACCGACACGCGCAGCGGTGCGAGATGGCCGACCCTGACCCCCGTGCGGTGAGCGACGACGCCATCGCCCGCTGAGGAATCTCGAGGAGCACCCGTGAGCAAGCACACCAGGCCGCGGCCATCCAAACTCGCCGCAGGCCGAACCGCCGCCAACCCGCCCAAACACCGCCGCATCGGCGCCATTGCCGCGACGGTCGCCGCGCTCGCCATGCTGCTCCTCGTCGGAGTGGTCGTCGTCATCAGCAACAGCGGCCACGACGCCCCCCGCCCCGCCTCCCCGGCCGGCGCCGCCGATACGGCGGGCAATGACATCAAGCTGGAGATGCTGGACGGGTCGGCCGCCAACCTGGCGGACTACCAGGGTCAACCGGTGGTGGTGAACTTCTTCGCGTCGTGGTGTGCGCCGTGCCTGGCGGAGATGCCCGGCTTCGAACAGGTCCACCAGGACCTGCACGGCCAGGTCGCGTTCCTGGGCGTCAACCTCCAGGACCGGCCTGCCGACGGCCGCCGGGTCGTGGAACAGACCGGCGTCACCTACGACATCGCCCGCGACCCCGACGGATCGCTCTTCCAGACCTTCGACGCCGTCGCTATGCCGACCACGGTGTTCCTCGACGCCGAAGGCCGCATCGTCGACGTCCACTCCGGAGAGATCTCCGCCGGCGCGCTTGCCGACCGCATCGACGACCTGTTGCTGTCGTGATCGACGCCCCCATCGCGCTCGCCTTCACCGCAGGGCTGGTCGCCACCGTCAACCCGTGCGGGTTCGCCATGCTCCCCGCTTCCTGTCCTGGTACCTGGAGGGCGACACCCCACCCACCGACACGGCATCAACGGGACCGACGCTGGCGGACCGGCTGGCCCGGGCGCTGCTGGTCGGCGCCACGGTCTCGCTGGGGTTCCTGGTCGTGTTCGGGATCACCGGCACGCTCATCACCGCCGGCGTGCGTAGCTTCATCGACTACGTGCCCTGGGTGACCATGGTCATCGGCGCCGCCCTCGCCGCCCTCGGTGTCGCCCTGCTCAGCGGCCGGGACCTCACCGTGGCGCTCCCAAAAGCCCAGGCCGGCACGAACAGCCGCCAGCTGAGCTCGATGCTCGCCTTCGGAGCGTCCTACGCGGTGGCGTCGCTGTCGTGCACGCTCCCGGTGTTCCTCGCCGTGGTCGCCTCCACCTTCACCCGGACCGACACCGCTTCCGGGGTCGCCACCTTCGTCGCCTACGGCGCCGGCATGAGCGTCGTGCTGCTCGTCGTCACCATCGCCCTCGCCGCGGCCGAGCACTCCCTCGTCGCCCGCATCCGGGGCCTGGTCCGCCACGTCAACCGCGCCGCCGGCGTGCTCCTCGTCATCGCCGGCGGCTACATCGTCTACTACTGGGTCTTCAACCTGTCCACCGACCCCGGACAGACCACGGGCGCCGGCCCAGCGCAGTTCGTCGAGGGCATTTCCGCCGACGCCACTGCGTTCATCCAAGACCTCGGAAGGGCCACCGTCATCGCCCCAGGCGCGCTGATGATCGGCGCCGCCGCCGCCCTCGCCACCTGGGGCCGCCGAACACCGATCGGCGCCGACTCCGACGCCTCCTGCTGCGACGCCTCGGAGCCCGCCGACACTGAAGCCGGAGTCGTCGACGTGTCGCCCAGCCGATGACCCGATCCCGACTGCACGCCACCGACGATCCGGCCCGTTCCGCCACCGCAGCCGAGACCGCAGCCAGTGCCGGCACGATCGCTGCGCTCGTCGGCGCGGTCCCGATCGTCGGCCCGGCGCTCGTGGCCGGGTGCCTGTCCTGTATCGGGCTGGGCACCGCAGCCGGACTCGGCGCGACGGGTGCGCTGCCGCCGGCGTGGTGGCTGGCTGGGCTTGCCGGCACCGGCGTCGCCGTCACCGCAGTCGAAGGCGTGCGTGCCCGCCGCTGCCAGCGCCCAGCCCGGCCCGGTCTGACGCTGGCGAGTCTGATCGTCGTCGCAGTCGTGGCGTGGGTCGCGACCCGCTACGGGATCGTGCCGCTCGTCGACTGGGTGACCGGCCCAGATCTGCAGCCCGCTGACGGGCCGATCCTTCCCTGATCCGCTCCCGGCGAGGTGGTGGAACGGATGGAACCGATGCAGGTGAATCTGGCCGTCTGCAACCGGTGGGTGACCGAGCGAATCGCATCGACCGGCGTGCTCGTGCTGTCGTCGGGCGACGTGTCAAGGAGCGCGGCGATCTCGTCGAGACGCCCCCCCTGATCGGCCCGGAACGGCGTCACCCGTCGATCAGCGCCGGCGAGTACAACCGGTAGCCGGCGAGCGCGCCCACGCTGCCAGGCCACGGCATCGTCGTAGAACCGCAGGATCTTCTTGGTCCTCTCACCGGTCGCCTCCACTCGCTGCACTTGTTCAGCGATGGCGTGATGATCGGTACGGGAACGGGGTTGAACCCCGCCCTCGGGCTACTACTCGCCCTCGGCCAGATGCCCGCCGGCCTCCCCGAACGCTTGCCGGCTGCTGGCGAGCGCCATGGGTGTGAACGATGCGCTGCGCGGTCGTCGCGCGCCGCAGCGCCCTTACTGCTTGGTGTGCGACTGGCTTCCTCAGTATTGCATCCGGGAAACCTGTTTGGTCGTCGCCTCTTCATGGGTAGACGCCGGCCACCGATGGATCAGCGCCCAACACCATGTCGTTGTCCGTAGGACCCTTGGAGGCTTCTTGACCCCGCTACCCGGGATGGCGCCGCAGGCCCCGTCACACGAGGACGTCGACCGACGACCTGGCACGCAAGCGCTGGACACCGGCGAGCGTTTGCCCGAGGCACGCCCAGCCAAGGGCCCCGGGGGCGTCGGCAACGTGCGGCGCTCAGCGCTGCCCCTCGCCGGTCTAGCCATCGTCGCCTGCTGCGGGGTGAAGGTGCTGGTCTTCGCCGCAGTCGCCGTCTCCGCCGGCTCGCTGGGCGTCATCGTCCGCAACGTGGCCATCACCGTGGCGGCGCTTGCGGTGCTGGTGACCCTCGTCGCCTACGCAGTGCGGCGACGACAATGCGCCCATGCCCGTGAGCTGCCCGCCGCCGGCCAGCCGGGTGCACACCCGGACGACGACGCCAGCCGACCACCGACCTCGACATCGTCGACCTGATGGTCGCCCTCGGCTACCACCTCTCCAGCGAGGAGCACGGGCCCGAGGAGCTGGTGCGCTTCGCCGCCCGGGCCGAGGGTGCGGGGTTCGAGTTCGCCCTCATCTCCGACCACTTCCATCCCTGGACCCGTCGGCAAGGCCACAGCCCGTTCGTGTGGAGCGTCCTCGGGGCCATCGCCCAGGCCACCGAGCGGCTGGAGGTGGGCACCGCGGTCACCGCTCCCATCATCCGCATGCACCCGGCCATCGTCGCCCACGCCGCCGCCACCGCCTCGCTGCTCATGCCGGGACGGTTCTTCCTCGGCGTGGGTGCCGGCGAGCACCTCAACGAACACGTCCTCGGCGACCCGTGGCCGACACCGAGCACCCGGGTGGACATGCTCGAGGAGGCGCTACGGGTCATCCGCCTTCTGTGGCAGGGCGGCGCCCATGATCACCGGGGGAGCCACTACGCCGTCGAGGACGCTCAGATCTTCGATCTCCCCGATCCGCCGCCGCCGATCGTGGTGGCGGCGGGGGGCAAGCGGACCACCCGGATCGCCGCCGAGCTCGGGGATGGTCTGATGTCGGTGGCCCCCGACGCCGAGGTGGTGCGACGTTTCCGCGACCAGGCAGGGGAGGAGCGGCCGACCTACGCCAAGATCACGGCGTGCTGGGCGCCGGACGAGCGCCAGGCCCGCCGGATGGCCCGCGACGTGTGGCCGGTGGCGGGACTGCCGGGGCGGCTCATGCCCGAGTTGCGCACCCCGAAGGACTTCGAGGCGGCCACCAGTGTCCTGGATGAGGCACAGGTGGTCGACGGCATGGTCATCGGCCCCGACCCCGAGACCCACGTCGCCGCCATCGACGAGTTCGTGCGGGCCGGTTTCGACCACGTCGCTGTCCACCAGGTGGGGGCCCACCAGGAGGGCTTCTTCGAGTTCTACCAGGACCAGGTCATCCCCCGGGTCAGCAAGTAGGCCCGCTCCATCCAAAGGAAGGAGAACCATGCCCACGATCATCGAACGTGACGAGGTCCGCCGTTTGGCGGCCGAGGAAGGCGGCCAGCTCGTGGAGGTGCTGCCCAACCGGGAGTACGAGGACGAGCACCTCCAGGGCGCCATCAACCTCCCCCTGAAGCAGCTGAACAAGCAGACTGCCACCCGGCTCGATCGGGAACGCCCGGTGGTCACTTACTGCCACGACTACCTCTGAGACATGAACGCCCGAGCCGCGTGGCGGCTCGAACAGCTGGGGTTCACTCAGGTCTACCGCTACCCGGCGGGCAAGTCTGACTGGCTGGCCGCCGGCCTCCCCAGCGAGGGGCGCAACGCGGATTCATTGCGAGCGGGGACCGTCGCCCGCCGAGAGGTGGTCACCTGTGCCCCTGACGAGGGGGTGGCGACCGCTGCCCGACGGGCCGCCCAGGCCGGCGACGACGTGTGCATCGTGGTCAACGACCAGCGAGTCGTGCTGGGCCGGCTACGAGGGGCCGCTCTGGACGAGCGGTCCGACGCCGTGGTGGAAGACGTCATGGAGGAGGGCCCCACCACGACCCGGGCCAACACCGAACTGCTGTCGTTGGCGACGCGCCTCCATGACCACGACGTGGCCTCCATCCTGGTCACCGACCCCGATGGCCGGCTGATCGGCATCGCCCACCGTGACGACGCCGACGCGCTGTTGTGCCGAACGGGTGAGACCGCCCCGCAGTGAGCGACGACGGCGGGGAGTCGGGGCCGGGTCCCTACCCGCCCATCGGCTCGCTCGGCGCCGTTGGTGACGGGCACTCCCTCGCTCTGTTCGACCACGACGCCGCGCTGCAGTGGTACTGCCCCTTGCGCTTCGATGCCGAGCCGGTGGTCTGGCCTCTGCTCGACGCCCATCGCGGTGGCAGCGTGCGCATCGGACCCTCCGGGCCCGCCACCACCACGTGGTCCTACCTCGACGGCACCGCCGTCCTTGCCTACGAGTGGCAGACGCCGGGCGGAAGGGCGGCGGCGCGCGTCGCCATGGCGTTTCCCAACCGGGGCGGCCAGGACCTGCTGTGGGTCGTCGACGGGCTGGCCGGCGAGGTGGAGCTGGAGGTGGTGGTCGACCCTCGCCCGGCGTTCGGCCGCCACCCCGCTGAGCTCCACCCGTTCCCCTCCGGGGCCCAGCTGGCCGCCGGCAACGGCTTGCGGCTGAGCTTCACCGGTCCCGCCCAGCTCCAACAAGTGGTGCCCGGTGCCCGCGGCCAAACCCTGAGGGTGGGGAGGGGTGAGCAGCTGGCCTTCTGTCTGCACGCCGAGGTGGGCACGGCGCCGGATCTGGCAGCGGCCTCCCAGGAGGAGCTCGTCGGCACCCTCGCCGCCACGGTCGACGCCTGGCGCCACTGGGCCAGCGCCATCTCCTACGACGGCCCCGAGCGCCATCCTGTGCTCCGCAGCGCCATCACGTTGAAGCTGTTGACCTACGAACCCTCCGGCGCCGTCGTGGCTGCCGCCACCACGTCGCTGCCTGAGCGCATCGGCGGCGTGCGCAACTGGGACTACCGCTACACGTGGCTGCGAGACGCCAGCTTCACCCTCAACGCCCTGTACCAGCTCGGGTGCACGAGGGAGGCCGACCGCTACGCCCGGTGGATGTGTGAGGTGACCACCGCCCACGGTCTGCCCTTGCGTGTGCTGTACGGGATCGGGGGGGAGACCGAGTTCCCCGAGTACGAGCTCGACGACCTCGACGGCTACCGGGGCTCGCGCCCGGTGCGGGTGGGCAATGCCGCCGAGCACCAGCTCCAGCTGGACAGCTACGGCGAGCTGCTGGACTGCTTGACCGTCTGCGAGGTGCTGGGAAGCGCCGTCATGCGCGCCGAATGGCCGCATTTTCGAGCCCTGGTGGACTTCTGCGCCGAGCACTGGCGCGATCCCGACAACGGCATCTGGGAGGTCCGGGACCGCCCTCGCCACTTCGTGCACTCCAAGGTGATGGCCTGGACCGCCCTTGATCGGGGGTGCGGGCTCGTCGAGCGACTCGGGCTTGCCGGCGACGTCGCCCGCTGGCGGGCCGAGGCGGACCAGCTACGCCGGCAGGTCTTGGCCCAGGGCGTCCTCGACGGTCGCTTCCGGCGGGCCTACGGCGATTCCGACCTCGACGCCAGCCTGTTGATGCTCCCGCTGGTGGGCTTCATCGACGGCGAGGATCCCCTCATGACGGCCACCATCGCCGCCGTCGAGCGGGAGCTCACCCCCACGGACGCCGTTGCCCGGGGCGTGCTACGCCGCTACCGCTCCGAGGCCGGTGACGGGTTGTCCGGCGAGGAAGGCACCTTCGCCATCTGCGGGTTCTGGCTGGTGGAAGCGCTGGCGCTCGCTGGACGCCGCCACGAGGCGGAAGCCGTCTTTGCGGGCCTGTGCGACCTGGGGGGCGACCTCGGGATCTTCGCAGAGGAGCTGGACCCGACCAACGGTGCACAGCTGGGCAACACCCCCCAGGCCTTCGCCCACATCGGCCTGATCAACGCCGGCCTCCGCCTCGCCAAGCGAAGCGTCAAAGGCTCCGAGCTCCCGAGCTGATGGCAATCCCTGGCCGGGCATCGCCTGCCTCATGGCAGGACTGCGAACGCCACGCCGACGCCGGCGACGGAGAGTGGGGCGCGTGAGCGCCGGCGGGCGCGATGCCGAGCCAGAGCGAGAGCCCATAGCCCGCTTCCGAGGCGGGCGCTGAGCGGGCCGGCACCGCTCCTGGCGCTCACGGTCGTCCATGCGACCTCGACCAGCGCAGCGATGACCGACAGGGCGCCGAGCGTGACGAGGACAATGGTCACGCTGCTTCGTCGGCCTCCATGTGTTGTACGGCGAACGGCGAGCGTTGACCCGGCATGGCTGGCACCCTCAGCGCCGTCGGACCCGGAGCATGAGCATGGTCGGCACCGTCACCGGCGGCGGCGCTGAGGGCGGCGGCGGAACAGCATCCAGCCCGCTTCGACGGTGGCTGCGACCGCCAAGCCGAAGGCGAGATGGGCGGCGAAGCCCCGTGCGTGGGTGACCAGCGGGTACTCCAAGTTGGGTGCAGAGAAGCCGAAGGCGGGGGTCATCAGCTCGTCGGCCACGATCGACATGGCGGCTCCGGTGGCCAGGCCGGCGAGGACGGGATGCCAGGCGGTGTGGCGCCGCAGGAGCGGATACAGCGGCGCCCAGCTGATGGCCAGGCCATAGTGCATCGCCATGCTGGCCTTGCTCATCTGGTCGTCGTCGAGGTCGAGACCGAGGATGCCGGCGATCTTCTGGGCGGCCAGCTGGTAGGGGGGACCAGGGCGGGCGGCGTCTTCGCGTCCTCGGTCGGCTTCGGACTCCAGCTCGTAGAGCTTCATGCTGACCGGCTCCATCGCCTTGGTGCCGACATAGCCGGCCAAGGGCGACAGCACCAGGTCGGCCAAGAGGTGGTCGGTTCTCATTGCGGTTGTCCTTCCATGTGGCGTGTGCGAACTTCGCGGGCACAGCCGCGCCAACGCCCCTGGCGCCGAGCGGGTTGCGCTTGCGCCCAGTGGCCCTCAGGCACAGCAGGACGTGGGCATCTGGTTGCGGTACAGACCGGCGGCGATGCGCAGGCTCTCGGCCATGGTGAGGTAGGGGGCCCAGGTGTCGGCGATGTCATCGACGGTCATGCCGGCGCGGATGGCGTAGGTGGCGGCGAGCATCATCTCTCCGGCCCCGTCGGCCACCGCGTGGGCACCGAGGAGCTTGCCGGTGTCCGCGTCGGCCACCATCTTCACCGCGCCTCGGGTGTCGTGGTTGGCCAGCGCCCGAGGGACCTCGCCGAGGGACAGGACCCGGCACTCGCAGCGGTGTCCGGCCTCGAGCGCCTCTGTCTCGGTGAGGCCGGCAGAGGCGAGCTGGGGACGGGTGAAGATCACCGCCGGCAACCCCGTGTAGTCCACCCGAGCCGGCTGGTGCCCGCTGGCGCCCAGGGCGTTGAGGGCGGCTACCCGGCCGGCGGCGGCGGCCACGTAGACGAACTGCGGGGCGCCGGAGACATCGCCGGCGGCGAAGACGCGGGGGTTGGAGCTGCGCTGGGTGTCGTCCACGGTGATGAAGCCGGCGGCGTCGCGCTCGACGCCGGCGACCGCCAGATCGAGCGAGGCGGTCCGCGGCTCCCGCCCGGTGGCCACCAGCAGCCGCTCGCCGCTGGCCTGCTTGCCCGAGGTGGTCGTCACCAGGGCGCCACCCTCGTGACCTTCGACGGTCACGGCATGCTCTTCGATGACGGTGATGCCGTCGTCGGCCAAGACCTGCCGCAGCACCTCGGCCAGCTCCGGCTCTGCTCGTGGAGCCAACCGGCCCACGATGGTGACCTTGGCGCCGAGGTGAGCGAACAGCTGGGCCTGCTCCATGCCGACGTAGCCGGCGCCGATGACCACCAGCGACTCCGGGAGCTCCTTTTGCTCCATGGCCGTGGTGGAGGTGAGGTAGTCGACGCCGTCGAGCCCGGGCAGCGCCGGACGAGCC
>JAHWJQ010000063.1 GCA_019348305.1 Actinomycetota bacterium | reverse complement strand
TCGAGGCCAAGACGGCCGCCACCCGATCCCGGATCTCAGGGCTCGAGGGGCAGGTCAAACAGGTTGCGATCAACTCCTACCTACACAACGGTTCCGGGTCGGTCTTCGTCTTCGACAACGACCTGAGCAAGACCTCCCGCCAGCAGGCCCTGGCCCGGTACGTGAACCTGGGCAACACCGATGCCATCGACGACTACCGGGCGGCCCGCGAAGACCTCGAGGCCGGCTCCGCCGCGGTGCGGAAGCAAACGGCCGACCGCCGGGCGGCGGCGGCCAAGCTCCAGCAGCAGAAGACGGCCGCCTACAAGGAGCTGACGCGCCTGGCCGCGGTCGAAAAGCAGCACCTGGCCCGGCTGGCTGCAGAGCGGGAGGCCGCGGCGCGCCGGGCAGCCGCCCAGAAGGCCGCAGCGTCCCGAGCGGCGGTGCGGCCAGCGGCGGCACCCGCGGCGCGGCGGGCCGCCGGCGTCATCGCCAGCGGCGAGTGGATCTGTCCCGTGCAGGGGCCACGCGCCTTCTCCAACGACTGGGGCCAGCCCCGCTCAGGGGGCCGCAGTCATCAGGGCAACGACATCCTGTCGCCCCGCGGGACGCCGGTCGTGGCCAATGTCGCCGGAACAGTGAAGCACCACAACTCCAGCCTCGGCGGCCTCTCCTACTACCTCAAGGGCAACGACGGCCACACCTACTTCGGGACCCACCTTCAGGGGTTTGCGGCAGGCGGTCAGGTCGCGGCAGGCACGGTGATCGGCTACGTCGGCGACTCGGGCAACGCCCGGGGCACTCCGCACCTGCATTTCGAGATCCATCCCAACGGCGGCGGAGCCGTCAACCCGTACTCGACCCTGTCGCGGTACTGCTGACGTCTTTCGCCCGCACTGCCTCGGGGCCGGGGGCGACACCGGAGAGGACAGCGCCGCCCGGTAGCCTGAAAAAACGATGCCGCGTGCCCTCGCCATCTGCCTCACTGCCCTCGGGTTGGTCCTGAGCGCGTGTGGCAACGGCGGCGAGCCCGCGGCACCGGTTGCGCAACGGGCGCCGGCTTCGCCCGCAGCCCCCCAGGGCGCGGCGGGGGTGCCGGCCCCACTCGACTTCACTGCTGCCGCGATCGGGGGCGGTGAGGTCGAAGCCTCCGCGTATGCCGGTCGTCCTGTCGTCCTCTGGTTCTGGTCCCCCTGGTGAAGCTCTTGCAACCGGGAGGCCCCGGCGGTCGCGCAGGTTGCGCGCCAGTTCGAGGAAGAGGCGCAGTTCGTCGGCATCGGCAGCAACGACAGTTCGGCAGCGCTGGAGTCGTTCGTCTCCAAGCATGACCTGAGGGGCTTTCCCAATGCCGCCGATGCGCAGGGTTCGCTGCGAAGCCGCCTCGGTGTCGTCGGCCAGCCCACCTGGATCTTCGTCAGCCCCGACGGCAAATCGGAGAAGGTCTTCGGGGAGTTGGGTGCCAAAGGCCTCCAGGATCGACTCAACCGTCTGGTGGATGCCTGAGGTCGGGCATCTCGGGGAAGGACGTCAAATGGTGAAAGGTGATGACCTGCTCGTCGAAGAGCCGCCTGTGGTCCCCGATGAGGATGTCCACGACATCGCGGAGGGCCGTGCCGACGCCCGCTCGCTCACCCGCCTTGCTTGCGCTCTGGCCGGATCGGCCCGCGCCGCCGGCGCGCGGACGGTGGCCAGCGGGCAGTGGCTGGCCACCACGCTCATCGAGACGGCGCCCCGGATCCCGATCCGGGACCTACAGACCCTGCAGGCCCAGAACCACGGGCTGTCGGGTGCCGCGCTGGCCGCTGAGCTGATCCGCCGGTCCAGCCGGGCGTCCGCTGGCATCGGGGCAGCTTCGGGCGCCGTGATCAGTGCCCAGCAGTTCGCTCCCCCGGCCTGGGTCACCATGCCCTTCGAGCTGGTGGTCGAGACGCTGGCCGTCGCCGTCATCGAGTTGAAGCTGGTGGGCGAGCTGCACGAGGTCTACGGGCGGCCGGTGCGGGGCAGCGGCACCGAGCGCACGGTCGCCCTGGTCAAGGCCTGGGCCGAACGCAGGGGTGTCAACCCTGCCGCGCTGCGTCATCGCGGCGGAGTGGCCGACGCCCTCGGCCGGGGGACCCGCAACGAGCTGGTGCGCCTGGTTCGCCGCCGCCTGGTGAGCCGCCTCGGCCGCAACCTCTCGACGCTGGCCCCGCTGCTCGCCGGCGCAGTGGCCGGGGCCGAGGTCAACCGCCGTGCCACCCGCAGCCTGGGCGAGGCAGTGGTGCGCGACCTCGCTGCCATGCGAGTCTCTGCCCCGTGAACGTCGGAATCCTCGGAGGCACCGGTCCCGCCGGGAGTGGCCTGGCCGCCCGTCTCGCCGCCGCCGGCCTGGAGGTGGTGGTCGGGTCGCGGTCCAAGGAGCGGGCCCAGGAGGCGTGCGAGGCGCTCTGCAAGGCCTGGCCGGACAAGACCCTGCTGCTCGAGGCGGGCGACAACATGCGGGCCGCGTCAGCCGAGATCGTCGTCGTAGCCACGCCGTGGGACGCCGCCGCCGCGACCGTGGCTTCCGTCCAGGGCCGCATCACCGGGAAGGTGGTGATCTCGATGGCCAACGCGCTGGCGAGGGTCGGGGAGGAGTTCGAGCCGCTGGTCCCGCCTCGCGGTTCGGTGGCCGCGCACGTACAAGCGGCCGCGCCAGGGGCGATGGTCGCCGCCGCCTTCCAGCACCTGCCGGCCAAGGCGCTGGCGTCGCTCAACAAGCCGATCGACGCCGACGTCCTCATCTGCAGCGACCACCGCTACGCCTACGACGCCACCGCCGAGCTGGTCGACCTCATCCCCGACCTGCGGCCGCTCAATGCCGGCTCCCTATCGAACGCGATGCCGATCGAGGCGGTGACGGCGGTGCTGCTGCAGCTGAACGTCCGCTACAAGACGAGGGCGGCGATCCGCCTCACCGGCATCTCTCTGCCGTGACAGCCGGCAGGCCGTCGCCTGCCGCGCTCAGATCTGGCTCTCCCGGACGGTCGGTCCTTCGTCCGGCCACGGGGATGGGAATCTGCAAGTGGAACCCGCCGGCCCGGTACACCAGCGACCCGCCGTGCGCTTGGACAGCGGCGCGGGCGATGGCCAGACCGAGCCCGCTACCGCCGCAGCCGTCGAGACTGACGAAGCGGTCGAAGATGACTTCCTCTGCTCCGAAGGGGACGCCTGGACCGTCGTCGACGACTGTGAGGAGGAGCTGACCGCTCTCGGAGTAGACGACGACGTTGACGACGCTTCGTGCGTGGCGGACGGCGTTGTCCAAGAGGTTGGCCACGGCTTCTCCGAGGCCGTGGCCGTCGAGTGGTACCAGGGGGACGTGCTGGTCCTCGAGGCGGACGGTGACCTCCGGATGACGCAGGGCTACGAGTTCCACCTCACGCTCCACGATCTCGTCGAGCCGCGTGGGACGGAGTTGCAGGGCACCTCCCTGGTCGAGCCGGGCGACGTGGAGGAGCAGGCCCAAGAGCCGGGACACCCTGGCCGTCGAAACGGCGAGCGTGTCGGCGAGGCGGGCCCGCCGAGCGGGATCTGGCTCGGCCACCACGGCTTCGGCAGTGACGACGAGCCCCGTGACGGGGGTGCGCAGTTGATGGGCGGCGGTGGAGAGGAACGCTTTTGCCGACTGGCTCGAAGTCTCGGCTTCGGCGACCGAATGCCGTAGCGCGGTAAGGAGGACTACCACCACCGACAGAGTGGCGGCGCGAACGGCGCCGTTGGCGGCGGATGCGGCGACACCGGGGTGCTGCTGGAGCAGGGCTTCGGCGGCAACCGACACCACCGCGCTCTCGATGGCGAGCAGGTAGGCAGCGGTACTGCCGACCAAGGTGGCGACGACCATCACCGGCAACAGGTAGAAGATGGCGAGCGACAGCCTCTGACCGGAGACGTAGTCGACCACTCCGATCCCGAAGACCGCAGCGGTGGACACCGCCACGACCGCGGCGCGGGTGGCCGCACCCCGCGGCCGGGCCAGCAAGACGCTCGAAATCCAGCGCTCGACGACGCCCTTGCGGCTCGCTGTCATGGAGAGACCACGTAGCCGACGCCACGGGCGGTGGAGAGCAGCCGGTTCCCGTGCTGTTCGATCTTGCGGCGAAGCGAGCTGACGTGAACCTCCACGAGATGGGGCGCGTAGCGTTCGAGGCCCCAGACGTGCGCGAGGAGCTGGCGTTTCGACCACGCCCGTCCTGGTGTGCTCGCGAGCGCCGCCAGGATGTCGAACTCGAGCGGGGTCAGCGGCACGAGCGCCCCGGCCCGGCGGACTTCGCGATCGACGAGGTCGATGACGACGTCTCGCACACGAAGGGAAGATCCGCCGGCTATGCCGGCGCGGCGCAGCACGACCTGGAGTCGGGCCATCAGCTCGCGGACGGAAAACGGCTTCACCACGTAGTCGTCGGCCCCGAGGTCGAAGCCACGAAGGCGATCTTCCTCGGCGTCGGCGGCGGTGAGGAAGATCACCGGCGTCCCCCGGTCGCCCCGCAACCCTGCCGCGATGGCGAATCCGTCCGGGCCGGTAGGAAGACTGACGTCGAGGACGGCAACGTCGGCAGGCCGAAGTCGCATCGCCTCCCCTACTCCCGTCCCATCGGCCAGGGCGACGACCTCGTAGCCGTTGGCGGTCAGGGCCGCTGCCACGCCTTCGCGCACCGCGTCGTCGTCTTCCACCAGCAGTACGCGGGGGTGTTCGAAACCACTGGCCACATCCCAAAGCCTGCCGCAAACGCCGACAGGCCGGCGGCTCGTGACACATCAGGCTTCGAACGTCGTGGCGGGAACTGAGGATGCTCAAGAATGCTCAAGAATCCCCTCTGCCCCGGGCAGGGCCGGTGATGATCCAGTATGTCCGTGACGCCGCCTCTGGCTGGATCCGCCGGTGATGTCAACGGGACCCGGCGCCCGGTCCTGACGAGTGGTCGGCGCGCTACGGGAGACGGAGCGGGCGTCACCTTCGCGTTGACGACCTACGTCGCGGTCCTCTTGGGCGTGTTCGTGGTGGCGCAGCTCTCGTGGAGGTACCTGCCTTCGACCGTACAACCCCACCGATGGCCCGACCATCCGTGGCTCGGGACCTTCGCCCGGTGGGACACCGGGTGGTACTGGCACATTGCGAACGACGGCTACTACTACGACGGGCCGGGGAGACAATCGGCCGTCGCGTTCTTCCCGGCCTACCCGCTCGCGATGCGCGCCGTCGGCTTCGCCGTGAGGGACCTCATTCTCGCCGGCGTACTGATCAGCTGTGCGGCCGGAGCCACTTACGTGTGGCTCTTCTACCGGTGGTGCCGCTCCGCCCAGGGCGAGCGGGCGGCCAGGGCCAGCGTGCTGCTCCTCGTCCTCTATCCGTTCGCCTACTTCCTCTTCGGCGCCGTCTACTCCGACGCGCTCTTCGCTGCCGCCGCACTGGGTGCCTTCGTGCTCGTCGAGCAGCGGCGACTGCTGCTGGCCGCTGTCGTCGGTGCCCTGGCCGCCGCCGCCCGACCTGTCGGCGTGGCCGTGGTCGTCGGGTTGCTCCTGCGTGCCTTCGAGCTTCGTGGGGCCCTCCCAGGCAGCCTCGGGGCCCTTGTCTGGTCCGGGCGCGGCGACGCCGTCAGACGGATCGACCTGCTCCCTCGCCGCCTCGACCTGAGCCGCTTCCGTTGGCGGGACTGCACGGTCGGCCTCTCCGCGTTGGGCTTTGCCGCCTTCTGCGGCCTCTTGTGGTGGCGCTTCGGGGAGCCGCTGGCTTTCACGAAAGTGGAGCGGGCCGAGGGCTGGAACCGACACCTCGGTCCTGACGCCCTCTTGATGGTCGATTACTTCCGCCGCTTGGCCGGCCACGGGTGGACGGTCGTGAACGTCGTGCTCACGCTCCAGGGGCTGCTCTCGATCGGAGCAGTCGCGCTCATCCCCGCCATCGTCCGCCGCTTCGGCTGGGCCTACGGCGCCTACACGGCCCTGCTGGTCGGGGCGCCGCTGCTCACGTCCTCGGACTTCCTCGCCATGGGCCGCTACCTGCTGCCCGCCTTCCCCTGCTTCGCCGTTGCTGGTGCCGCCCTGGCCGACCGGCCGTGGCCCGCTCGCGTCGCGGTGCTGGCGGCAAGCGCGGCCGGGCTGGGGCTCATGACGTCCTTCTTCGCCCGGTGGTACCTCCTGTCATGACCCCTGGGCACCCCCCGCGACGGCCGGAGCATCCGCCTGGATCTTGATTGGCTGGCCCCGGCGCGAACATGGCACCACATGCGATCCGGCTCACACCCAGCCGCTTCGGCGGGCAAGGCGTCTCGAGGGATGCGGCTGTACGACACCGCCCGCCAGGCGGTCGTGCCCTTCGAGCCGGGCCAGAGGGTGAAGATGTACACCTGCGGCATCACCCCCTACGACTCCGCCCACCTCGGCCACGCCGCCACCTACCTCCTGTACGACGTGCTGCAGCGCCGGCTCCGTGACCGCGGCCATCGCACCCAGTGCGTTCGCAACATCACCGACATCGACGACCCGCTGTTCGCCAAGGCCCGCCAGCTCGAGGTCTTCTACCTCGACCTGGCGGCCGAGGAGATGGCCCGCTTCGACTCCTGCATGAGGGCCCTCAACCTGCTGGAGCCCTTCAGCGAGCCCCGCGCCACCTCGGCCATCCCCGACATCCTCGGCTTCATCGGCATGGTCCTCGACGCCGGCCACGCCTACCAGGCCGGCGGCTCGGTCTACTTCTCCGTGGCCAGCTTCGAGGGGTTCGGCAAGATCTCTCACCTCGACCGCCCGGCGATGCTGCGGCTGGCCGCAGAGAACGGGGGCCGCCCGGACGACCCGGTCAAGCGTGACCCCCTCGACTTCGTGTTGTGGCAGCCGTCGGCGCCCGACGAGCCGGCGTGGGAGTCGCTGTGGGGCCGGGGGCGACCCGGTTGGCACATCGAGTGCTCGGCGCTCGCTCTGCGGGAGTTGGGCACCACCATCGACCTGCACGGTGGCGCCACCGACCTGATCTTCCCGCACCACGAATGCGAGTCCGCCCAGTCGGAGGCGGCTACGGGGGAGCCGTTCGTACGCCACTGGCTGCACGCGCCGCTGGTGAGCTACCAGGGCACCAAGATGTCCAAGTCCCTCGGCAACCTCGTGTTCGTGAGCGACCTGTTGAAGGAATGGGAGCCCGCCGCCATCCGCTTGGCCGTGCTCGCCCACCATTACCGCCACCCATGGGACTGGACGGCCGACCTGCTCCCCCGGGCGGCCGAGCGACTCGAGCGATGGCGTCTGGCCGGTTCCGTCTCTGGTGGTAGCGCGGTTCTGGAGGCGGTCCGGGGGGCGCTCGACGACGATTTGGACACCCCCACTGCGCTCGCTGCTGTGGACCTGGCTGCCGCTGCCGGGCGCCCGGTGGGCGAGGCGGCCGCTCTCCTAGGCGTCGAGCTGTAAGGCCGGTGGAACTCGAAGACCTTGGTCCCGACCCGATCGCCGCTTTTCGCACCTGGCACGCCGACGCCGGTACCGACGCCGCCTGCCTGGCCACCGCCTCGCCCGACGGCGGGCCCAGCGCCCGGATGATCCTGCTCAAAGGTGCCAGCGCCACAGGCTTCGTGTTCCACACCAACCGCACCAGCCCCAAGGGCCGCGACCTGGCGGTCAACCCGCGCGCCGCGCTCGTGTTCCACTGGGCACCTCACCGCCAGGTGCGGGTGAGCGGGCCGGTCGAGCTGCTGGCCGAGGCCGAGTCCGACGCCTACTGGGCCACTCGGCCCCGCGGCAGCCAGTTGGCTGCCTGGGCTTCGGAGCAGTCGCAGGTGATCGCCTCCCGCCAGGTGCTCGACGCGGCGCTGGCGGCGGCGAGCGAGCGGTTCGCCGCTGACGACGTCCCCCGACCCCAGCACTGGGGCGGCTACCGGGTGGTCCCGGCAACGATCGAGTTCTGGCAGCACGGCGAGGACCGGCTGCACGACCGCATTCGCTACATCCGGAAGGGATGGGGATGGGCTCCAGAGCGCTTGTCGCCCTAGCGCTACTGGCCGCGGCGGCGGCGACCGCCGCCGCCCCCCAGCATCCCGCCCGGGCGGCCCAGGCCGGCGACGACCGCCTGGCTGCCGTCCAGGCGGTGCTCGACGCCCGGGTCGCTGCCCTAGCCAACGGCGACCGCGCCGGCTGGTTGGCCACCGTGGACCCCCAGGCGCCGGCCTCGTTCCGCGAAGCCCAGAGTCGGTCCTTCGAAGGGCTGCGGTCGCTCCCGCTCGAGCGCTACGAGTTGCAGGCCCGCCTCGAAGACACCGGCGACCTCTCCGCCGGCCTCGACAAGCGCTACGGCGGGCCCGTCTTCCTGCCCGAGACGCGCCAGCGGCTGCGTTTCCGGGACTACGACGACCGTGATGCCGTCGACAGCCTCTGGCTGAGCTTCGTCCAGCGCGACCGCCGCTGGTACGTCGCCGGCGACGACGACCTCGCCGCCCTCGGAGTCGACACGTTCAGGGGCCTGTGGGACTTCGGGCCCGTCGAAGCGTTGGCCGGTGAGCACTTCTTGACCATCTACCACCCTGCTCAGGCCGAGCGGGCCAAAGCTCTGGCCGGTATTGCCGAGGAGGCCCTGGCCGTGCTCCGGGACCGCTGGGACCAGCCCTGGTCGGAGCGAATCCCCCTCATCCTTCCGGGCTCCACCGACGAGCTCGAGAAGCTGCTGCAGTCCACCCTCGACCTCGACAAGTTCGTCGCCTTCGTCTCCTACGGCGCCGTCCGCGACACCGGGTGGGAGACCACGGCGCCCCGTATCTACATCCAGGACAACAATCTCTCCGGCTACGGCCGGGCCTACCAGGTCGAGACGCTGGTGCACGAGCTGGTGCACGCCGCCGGTGCGCCCATCGCCGGGCCCCAGATCCCGGCATGGGTCCACGAGGGTGCCGCCGACTGGATCGCCACCGGTCGCCCGCCCCGCGAGCGCAAGCCCAAGGGCAGCGACGGCCGCCTGCCCCGCGACTTCGAGTTCACCACGGGGCCCCAGCCCCAGATCCTGCGGGCCTACCGCGAAAGCCGCTCGGCCATCTCCTACCTTGCGTCGCGCTCGGGTCGCGGGGCTCCCACGGCGTTGTTCCGAGCCCTGGGCGAGCCCAAGGTGGTGGCCGGCAGTGTCGACTTCCAGGTCGACGCCGCCCTGCGCAGGACCGCCGGCGCCGGCCTCGCCGACCTCGAATCTGGCTGGGCCGCCCGCTGACCCCGCCGGTAACCTCGGGAGCCATGGCCGACCGGATCTCCATCCGCCTCCCCGACGGCTCCACCCGTGAGTTGCCGGCCGGGGCTACCGCGGCCGACCTGGCGGCGTCCATCGGGTCACGACTGGCCAAGGCGGCCATTGCCGCCGAGGTGAACGGCGCCGAGGTCGATCTGGGGGCGCCGCTGCCGGACGGGGCGGAGGTGGCCATCATCACCGCCGACTCCCCGCGCGGGCGCCACGTCCTGCGCCACTCGGCCGCCCACGTCATGGCCCAGGCGGTCACCCAGCTCTGGCCCGGCGCCAAGTTCGCCATCGGGCCTCCCATCGACGACGGCTTCTACTACGACTTCGACCTCCCCGGTGGCGGGACTTTCACCGACGACGACCTGGCGCGGATCGAGGGCCGCATGCGCGAGCTGGTGGAGGCCGACCAACCCTTCGTGCGGGAGGAGCACTCGGTCGACGAGGGGCTCGAGCTGTTCGCCGACCAGCCCTACAAGCGCGAGATCATCGAGGGCGTCGACGCCACCGAGGGGGCAGGCGGCGGCATCGTCACCACCTATCGCAATTCCGAGGACTTCGTCGACCTCTGCCGCGGGCCCCACGTTCCCTCCACCGCCCGGTTGAAGGCGTTCAAGCTCATGAAGGTGGCCGCCGCCTACTGGCGGGGCGACGAGCGCAACCAGCAGCTGCAACGCATCTACGGCACCGCCTGGGAGGACGAAAAGGGTCTCAAGGCGCACCTCACGATGCTGGAGGAGGCCGAAAAGCGCGACCACCGGAAGCTGGGGGCCGAGCTCGACCTGTTCTCCTTCCCACCGGAGATCGGAAGCGGCCTTGCCGTCTTCCATCCCAAGGGCGGCATCATCCGCCGGCTCATGGAGGACTACTCCCGGCGCCGGCACGAGGCCGCCGGCTACAGCTTCGTCAACACCCCCCACATCGCCAAGTCCGGCTTGTTCGAGACCTCCGGACACCTGCAGTGGTTCGCCGAGAACATGTACCCGCCGATGGAGCTCGAGGGCGCGTCCTACTACGCGAAGCCCATGAACTGCCCCTTCCACCTGTTGATCTACCGGTCGAGGGGGCGCAGCTACCGCGAGCTCCCTTTGCGGATGTTCGAGTTCGGCACGGTGTACCGCTTC
>JAHWJQ010000062.1 GCA_019348305.1 Actinomycetota bacterium | reverse complement strand
GGGGGCGCCAACGACCGCATGCACGCGGGAGATGACCGTGAGGCGGCGTCCACAGACCGCGCTGTTTCGGCGCGCGAGCGGGCCGTCCTCCTCGTTGACGAGCTCACCGGTGCTCACCGTCGGGAGGCGGGGATCATGGAGTTGGAGCGCGAGATCAACAGGGCCAAGAGGACGAAGCAGCCTTTCGTGCTGGCTTTCATAGATGTGGACGGCCTCAAGACGAGGAACGACTCACTCGGGCACGCCGCCGGAGACCAGCTCCTGCGCCAGGTCGCCGACACGATCCGCGGCCACGTGCGCTCCTATGACCTGATCGTCCGCTACGGGGGTGACGAGTTCCTGTGCGGGATTCTCGACTTGGACGTCGCAGCCGCCGCCGATCGGTTCACGTCCGTCAATGCCGATCTCGCCACGTTGCAGGGGGCATCGATCACCGCCGGGCTCGCAGACCTGGTCACCGACGACTCTCTTGAGGATCTCATCGGGCGTGCCGACGAAGCGCTGTTCCGGGAGCGCGCTCTGAAGGGAACCGCCCGGGGCGATCGTCGACCTACCGCCGATGCTCTTGCACGGGAGACAGCTCCAGCGGACGGCTGAGCGGTCCGGGCTCGGACCTGGTCGTCGAGGTCGTTGCCGCCCCTTGCGCCGGCGACCCGGCAGTTCGGTTCGAAACCGGTGTAGCCGGCGCAGTGCAGCATCGGGCCCAAATACGGTTCCCGATAATCCGTGGTGTCAAGGGTGGTCGGGCCCAGTCGTCGCGGAGGCGTGACAAGGATGCACGACTACGGCACGTCGGGGGCGCCCGGAAACACCAGGCGGATTCGGTCGAGTGGGCTGCACAGTCGACGTTCCTGTCCGGTGCGGACAGCCACGCGGAAACTCCTCACGGGACGAGCCGACAGGTGAGACTGCCCCACATGGAGTCGGACCTTTGGACCGCCGTCGACGCTTACATCTGCAACCTCCTCGTGCCGCCCAACCCCGGGCTCGACGCGGCTCTCGCCAACGCCGCCGCGGCGCGCCTGCCGGCGATCAGCGTGGCGCCGAACCAGGGGAAGCTGCTGGCGCTGCTCGTGCAGCTTCGCTCGGCTCGCACCGTCCTCGAGATCGGCGCTCTCGCCGGCTACAGCACGATCTGGATGGCCCGGGCGATGGCGCCAGGTGGGCGCCTGGTAACGCTCGAGGCTGACCGCCGTCACGCTGACGTCGCGCTGGCCAACATTGCCCGTGCCGGCCTCTCCGACGTCGTTGAGGTGAGGCTCGGAGCGGCCCTCGACACCCTGCCCATGCTCGCCGCGGAGGGCGCGGGACCCTTCGACCTCGCCTTCATCGACGCCGACAAGGCCAACAACGCCGAGTACTTCCAGTGGGCGTTGCGCTTGTGTCGGCCCGGGACGGTGATTGTCGTCGACAACGTCGTGCGCGACGGCGCCATCCTCGACGCCACGAGCAGTGACCCTGACGTCCGCGGCACCCGCCGCCTCTACGACGTCATGGCGAGCGAGTCGCGGGTCGAAGCCACGGCGATCCAAACCGTCGGTAGCAAGGGCTACGACGGTCTCGCCATCGCGCTGGTGACCACCACCCAGGGGTAGCGGCCGCGCCTGAAGTGGCCTTCCGAACCGGCACCGACCCGCCGGACTTCGGCACCACCCGCGCGCATGGTAACGGCGGTTCGTCGAGCCGGTGCGTTACCCGGTGTCACCGTCTAGAGAGTTAGATGTCGGCGACACCGCCCCAGCTGATCGTGGACGACCACGACACCTTGCGCGTCTCGCCGAACACGGTGGTGAACGGCCGTTCCGGCACCCGATGCAGGCGCTGCTGCTCTTCACTGCGCATCTCCGCCGACGGGCGGCGGGTGATGGTGTGGGGGCCGCCGTTGACCTCGCTCATTACCCGCCGAACAACTCCGCCCAGCAGCGTTTCTGGGTCGTTCGGGCTAAACAAGGGGGACCGATCGCCTGATCCACGCACGGCGAGGCGCCACCACCGAGAAGGAGCGTTCATGGCCACGATCGACGTCGAGGGCAGGCGGGCTGAGGTCGAAGACGGCAAGCGGCTGGTGCTGGCCATCGAGGAGGACCTCGGCGTCGACATCCTCCACAAGTGCGGGGGCAACGCGATGTGCACCACCTGTCGGGTGCAGTTCGAGGTGGGCGAGCCGTCCCGGATGACCGAGGCCGAGCGCGAGCGGCTCATCGAGCGGGAGCTCCTCGGCCAGGCCCGCCTCTCGTGCCAGATCCCCTGCGAGGGCGAGATGCTGCTCAAGCCGCTGATGACGGTGTCGTCCAGCGGGACCGACAGCCCCGGTCCGCGACCGGCGGACGAGATCACCCCCGAGCCGAGGTGGACCGACTTCTGACCTCACAGCCGTCGAGCTGAGGGGCGGGGCCTTCTTGACGAAGCCGGCGACGAGCCGGTCGTTACGGACCTCGGAGCAGAGGCTGGTTGACCAGTGGGACGGCGATGAGGACGACGATTGACTTGACCCAGCAGGCGAACCGAGCCCAGCGTGCCCTACATCGGCACCTACCCGGTGCCCGGTAACAACGAGTTGCAGCTGCCCCCAGGCGCTCTTTGCCCGCGGTCTAGACCCCTCCGCGACGCGCCGATCGGTTGTCGTGACCGCCGTCCGCCCGTGACGTTGGGTGTGCGCGTTCGTCAGCGACAATCACGGCTGCCTCAATCCATGGGTCGTCGTCCATGACTGTCCTTTTCATCCGCAGGACGACGCCCGCGCTTCGACCGGACGGGCCGACCCGTGGGCGCGGCGTTGTGCCGCGGAAGACCAGGGACAATCAAGACGTCACGCCTTGGGCTTGTCCGACAACGCCTTCTTGGGCGGGGCCGTCACCTTCCTCGTAGGAGGTTCGGGTGACCCGTTGCCGGACGCCCCCGACCGGGCGGCCAGCTGGGTCAGCATCGCCCGGAGGTCGATGCCGGTGAGGCTGTTCGCGATGGCCAACCCCTGTTCGACGTTGGACGCCACGGTCCTCGTGATGTCGGAGGCACCGTCTGTGGAGACGACGGTCATCCGCTCGATGGCCGACACGGGCTCGGATGCGGCGCGAACGATCTCCGGCAGCATGCGGGACAGGATCTCGAGGATCGCCGCTTCGTCGTACTGCTTGTAGGCGTCAGCCCGCTGGCGCATCGCCTCGGCCTCCGCCTCGCCCTTGGCAAGGGTTGCGGACGCGTCGGCCGCGCCCTCGCGCTCGACGGCGGCGGCGATGGCTTCGCGCTTGGCCCGCTCGGCTTGGCCGCTGAGCCGGGACTGCTCAGCCGCGGCCTCCGCGGCGGCGATCGTCGCCGCGCGGTCCGACTCGGCGCGAAGCAGCGCGGCCGTCTTGGCCGCCTCCGCCGCGGCGATCGTCGCCGCGCGGTCCGACTCGGCCCGAAGCAGCGCGGCCGTCTTGGCCGCCTCCGCCTCCTGCTCCATGCGGTAGCGGGCGGCGTCGGCCGGCTTGCGGATCTCGGTGTCCAGGCGCCGGTCCGTCAGGGCGGCGTTGCGGACTGCGACCAGTTCCTGGGCCTTAAGTATCTCCTGGTCCTGCGACGCCTGGGCCAAGGGGCCGGCTGCTGTCGCACGGGCGCGGGCCGCATCGGTCTCCGCCTTGATCTCCGCCTGCTTCAACTCGAACTGGCGCTGTGCGATAGCGATGGCCTCCTCCGCCAACAGCCGCTCCTGCTCCGCAGCCTGCCGGGCCTTGGCTTCGGCGACGGCCGCTTCCATCTCAACACGGGCGGCCTCGGGTCGCCCGATGTCTGTGAGGTAGGTCCCCTCCGTCTGGATGTCCTGGAGCTGGAACGTGTCGAGCGCGAGCCCTTGGTTCGTCAGCGATGACTCGGCCTCCTCGGCGACGGCTGAGGCGAACGCGGCGCGGTCCTTGATGATCTCGTCGACCGTGAGGCGGCCGACGATCGCGCGCAGTGACCCGGCGAGCACCTCCTGAGTGAAGCCTTCGATACCGTCTTGTTGGTCGAGGAACCGCTGCGCGCCGGCGCGGATGGCGTCCTCGTTGCCGCCGATCTTCACGATGGCAACACCGTCGAGGTCGCACTTGATTCCCTGGGCGCTCACGGCGCCCCGGATGCCCACCGAGATGCGCCGCGACGACAAGTCCATCACGTGGAGCTTCTGCACGAAGGGCAGTACGAAGACGCTCGCACCCATGACCACCTTCTGGCCGGACATGTCCGTCGAGATCTGGCCGGTTTCAGGGTTCTTGACCGGCCTACCCTTGCGACCGGTGATGATGAACGCGTCATTCGGCCCCGCGACCTTGACGCGTTGCACGATGAGCAGCACGACGAGCACGAGGAAGCCGAGGCCGGCGATCAATGCGATGAGCAGGGGGGACAACCCCATGTCACTCTCCTTGCTTGAGTGGGGCCGATGCGCCCCAGAAATCGGTGGCCGCCTCGACGACGACGGATGAGGAAGACGTGACGGCGACGACGACCACCTCGCGGCCGTACGGGATCGCGGCGTCGGCTCGGGCGCTGTACTTCAGGCGCTGGCCGACGTGGACAAGGCTGATCTCGCCGAGCCCGCCGGCGGGGATGGCGGAGACGACGACTGCCGGCTTCCCGACGACGTCCTCGGTCCGGACGGAGGGGTCGGTTTCCATGTGCATCAGGGAGCGGGTGATCCACAGCGCGACGGCGCCCATCACGAGCCCCCCGGCCGCGCCGCCCAGCGCGGCGAGCCCAGGCCCGGCGTCGGAGGACGTCCGGACGAGGACGGCGCCGAACCCGAAGGCGGCGAGGAACGAACCGATGACGGGCGTAGAGAACGTGGCGCCACCGACGTCGATGTCCAGGGCCTCGAAAGCGCCCTCCAAGAGCTCACCGAGGACGAGCGAGCCCAGGACCATGAGCAGGCCGACCGAACCGATGACGGCGAACCACGTGGTGGCCGTCACGGTCAGTAGCCTTCGCGGTCGTGCGCAACGAGCAGCAGTTCCAGGTGACGCTGGCGGACGGCACGATCCGCACGATCGGGGCCGACCGCTACCGGATCGACGGTGTCGTCGTCACCTTCTACGAGGACCTCGGGCCGGGGACGGCGGAGCACCCGGTTGCCAGCTTCCCCTTGGACGGGTTGGCGTCGGTCATCCGTAGCGAACCGGCAGTGGAGTACGGCTGACGGTTCGGGTGGGTTGTGGATCGGCACTCGCGTTCCGCCTCTCTGCCGACCAGTCTTCCCGGCGTAACCAAGATCGAGAATACCGTCCGTGGCAGGTGCGGGTGACCAGGTTTTCGCCCGGTCCGCGGCACCGCTCCTAACGACGCGGATCCCGTCGCTCTCCCGCACGCCGATCCGGCGATCGCGCGTGTGGCCTACGCGGCAAACCCTCATGGGCCAGCGTCCCGGGGTCTCTAAAGAGCGGTTCCCTCCGCTGGGTCCCCTCCCGGCGTTGTCAGTCGGGGTAGCGATCGCGGGCCTCTCGCAGGACAAAGCCAGTTTCGCGCGGGCCACCAGGGTGGTTCCAGGGCAACTTCCAGTCTTCAGCTCCCGCCCGTTGATTTTCGCGGATGGCGTCGCACTATGAAGCGATACGCTCTGCGGTGCTGCGGGCCATGCCCGCCGAGACCAGTGAGGGCACAAGACTGCGTCGGGCGGAGTCGGACATCACGAACCAGCCGGGATAGAAGCTGGGCAGCTCGGAGCGGATCCGCTCGATTGTCAGGCCATCGGGACTGCGGCCGTAGTTGGAAGTGATTCGGAAGGCAGCATCGTCGGAGTCCTCGGTCCGCTCGGGCGTAGGCGCGGCAGAGCCCGACTCGCTCGCGTGCCCGCCAGTACCAGGGAGACCGGAGGCTGCATGAGGCTCGAGTGTGCTGGTCACCATGATTCGCACCACCGACGACGCCAGGGGTGGGGCGGCTGCGCCAACGGTGAGTAGGGAGCCCTGCAGGACCGTGCCGCCGACGATGCGACCCACGCCTCCCTCGACCAGCCGGAGGGCACCTTGCCCCGCCATGTGGTCCATGATCGTGATCGGCAACATTCGGGCGGCCGCCCCGCCTTGGGGCACCAGCCGGGTGAGCGTCGCGGCGGGTAGGTTGCTCGCCTCTAGCAGCGCGCCCTGTACGAGGCCGCAACTCGTTGGGTTGCCGCCAAGCCAGCGCACCGCGGCGGGACCGCCGCGCTGCACGGCAGCAGTCGCACGCTCTAGGTCAACTGCCGTCTCGCCTGCTTCGACGATGGCATACGCGTTGACCCGGCGCGCCACGCTGCTGACAGCGCGAGGGGTCATCTCCCGACCCGTGGTGGCGAACAGGACGCGGAGCGGTCCACCGTGGAGCTTCACGAGCTCACCGGCACCGTTGCGGGCGACGATGGCGGCGTGGTTTAGGCCGCCCTCGAAGATGGCCACCATGCTCCCCCGTTCTAGGGCGGCGAGCATCTCGGCGGACGCCTGCGCCTCGCTGGCCATCACTCGGCCACCCTGACGGGTCACCGTGGCGGCAGCGTCCCGCGCGGCGGTCTCGGTCGCGATCTCCCCACCCTCGCGCACGGCCAGTGCGGCGCCCCGACGGGTCACTGCGGTCCGGATGAGCGCGCCCGGTGCCTTCAGGAGCGCTCGGGCGGCGATGCCTGCCGTGCCAAGCGTCGCCATGTCGAGCATGAGGAACCCCACCCCCACCACGCGCTGGAAGTAGGACTCGGCCTCCCGGATCTGCTGGATCGAGCCATACACCGGAATAAGGGCCCACACCTCCGACGATCGGTCGGGCTGCCCCTGCTGGTGGCGGGCGGCGTTCTCCTCGGGGCTGTCGGAAACCGCCCACGTGATCAGCCCGGCCGCGAGGCCGATCCCCGCCAGGATGAGCCACGGCGCGATCCGATGCGGATCGTCGCCGGCGCCCATAGTCAGCCTGTAGGCGCGACCCGCGTGAGCGGCGAGGGCCGCCTGCTCCGCCTCCCGCTCACTGCTCCAAGAGGGGTCGCTGACACGTCCCAAGGCGGCGCCGCCCAGCCGTGACTGCACCGTGTGAGCCAACTCGTGTCCGAGGAGACGGCGGTCCGCCTCGCGCTGAAGGCACGGCGTGCTGCCGAAGAAGATGTGGTCTCCGACGGAGAGGGCGGCGGCGTTAGCATGCGACAGGACCCGCTGGGCGGGTGCCCCGGAGTGGAGCCGGACGTGGGACAGGTTGTAGCCGAAGCTCAGCTCGTAGGGCCTCCGGACCTCGGCGGCGAGCGGCTCGCCAGCGCCGATTCCGCCGAATGCGGGCGCCGTGGGCGGATCCGGATTGGCGGCCGACCGAAGGATTTCGGCGCCGAGGCCGGGCAGGGCGGCGAGCACCGACGAGGGCACCTCAGCTGCCTTGCGCGCCGGCGGCGCCGGCAGCGGCCGGGTGGTGCTGCCGCCGGGTGGCGAACAGAGGGCGGCCACCGCGGCATTGCCGGCCAGCCTCTGGAGCCGCAGTAGGGACGCCGTTCCAGCCTGCGCTCGGGAACCGCCGTGCGCCGTCGTCGCCGGCCGGCCCTGGTCCGCCTCAGGTTGCCGTGCTTCCCCCGCACGATCCAGCACGCCGAAGTATCGCGCCCGATGCATTGCACGAACGGGCACACTTGGCCCACCGTCACCGTGAGACACGCGCCCCGGCCCCGGCTCATGGCAGGCGAGCGACGGTCGCGGGTACGGGCCGCAGAACCGCCGCCGCCCCGCACAGCTGTGAAGAGCTGTCCCGGCTGGGCCAGTGTCTAGGAATGTCTATAGAGCGGCCCCTGCCGCTGGTTGAGCCTCTCCCCCGCGGTTAACTCACTCGTGGCACCGACTTTCACGTCCTTCTCCCGAGTCAAAGCCAGTTTCGCACTGGACGCCGCCGCCAGGAAGCCTGCGGCACCCGGAGCGGTGGGCGGAGCTGTTGGCGCCCGCGCTGGCCGCGGAACGAGGAGTTCTCTGCCGCGCAGCTGTGCCCTCGGCGCCCACAGGGGGCATGAAGGCGACGCACTCCGGCGCGCCGGCTCCGGGCTCGCGGCCGCCGCGACACCCGCCTGGATGGGGCGTGGCGGGAGCTGGGCACCTGCGGGCAACCGAGCCCGAGGACCAGGGGCGCCTCCTGGCCGCAGCGACCCGCCCCCCCCCAGTGGCGGCAGCCCTCCTGGTGGATGCGCCCACGGATCTTGCCCAGACCGCCTGCACTGCTCGCCCGCGGCTTGGGGTCTTCGCGAAGCGCCGTTCTGCTCCCGTCTCCCCGTGGCACGCCTGGTCGTTCGGTGCGCATGATCGGAGCGGGGTATCTTCGCCAAGAGGACGCGAGAGGGGGCATTCACATGGCCGCTGACCGAGTAGTCGTGCTGCGCAGCGACGACCCGCTGGCGTTCCTTGCCGACGCGTGCGCTGCGGCGGCCGGTGCGGTCAGCGAGCCTCGTTCGTGGCATCCGAGTGATGTGGCCATGATCGACCTGTACGCGGAGCTCGTCGTGACCTACGCCCGCCTGGCGCGTCCGCATTTCCATGGGCCCCGCCTCGCCATCGTCGACCATTTGGTCGGGCGAGTCGCCCAGGCCCGGAGTGGCGAGATCACGACCTCCTTGGTCGACATCGTCGACCGCCTCCACGGCGAGTTGGCTTCCGAGCGCGCCTCGGTGTGACCGCGCGTTCGCGATGGTCGTCATCCTGGGTACCAAGAAGTTCCTCGACCGCGTCGGTCGGCCCCTGAGCGAGCCACCGTCGTCCACCACCGTGCTCGGCGACTGGTACGCCAACGTGCTGTTCTGGCGACCGCAGGTGGCCCTGTTCGTCAACGAACGCACACTGGTGCCCATCCTCGTGCCGCTCGCGCCGGCGGCGACCGTGGTCAGCCGGCTGAGAGGGACGGCCGAACTCGTCCTCGGGCTGCAGGGCTTGGCCGGCTCGTTCATCGCCCACGAACTCGACGCCATGGAGAACGCCGTCCTGACCAAGACCGCCAACCGCAGCGTCGTCGGCGTACTCAACGAGTTCGGGCGCCTGGCCGCGACGTGGCGTCCCTCCGCCGGCAACCTCCTCGATCTGTCCCTCCGCCTGGCCACCCTGCCCTGCGGCCCGCTGTACAAGACCCACATCGACCCGCGTCACGCCCTCGCCGCCGCCGCCGACGAGTGGATCCTGCAGCACGGCTGATCCCGCCTCGTCCAAGCGCCGCGGCCGGACTCGCAGGCCACCCGCCTGGTCCTGCCTGATGCACCCTCCGCGCCCCTCGCCTGCTTCGAGACGTAGCGTGCCGGCGTGACCGCCCGCTGGAGGCCCGGACCCGAGCACCGCAGCGACACGACACAGCGTCTCTTCTCGGGCCTCACCCGGGGCGACGACGTCTTCGAGCTGGCAAAGGCGATCGCCGACCTCCACCCCAGGGACAACACCTTTCCGGGCGAGGTGTTCATCTCCATCGCCGTCGACGCGCTTGACGCCGCGGGCATCGACCGCGGCGCCCCGCTCCTCTACGAGGAGCTGCGGGACAAGTACCTGGCGGAGTGTCGGCTCCGCAGTCGGGACAACAAGAAGATCCAGTTCGCCGTCCTGGCGATCGGAGCCACGCGCGGCGGCATTGAGCCCGACCTGCTCGGTGAGGTGGTCGGGTGGCAGACCGACAATTTCTGGTGGTTCGCCCTAGCGGCAGCCGTGGCCGTCATCCGCAGCTGCGCCGACCGCCTTGGGGAGCCAGTGCCTACGTTCCTTGCCCGCTTCACGCCCAGTTGAGGGCGCTCCGGGGTTGGAGCGGGTCATCGCCACGTCCTCGCGCCGAATGGATCTTCTGCGCTGGGTCCTCGTCGCGAGTAACGGCACGTAGGTGTGGCCCACGTTCCGGCCGTCCAAGTCCGCGATCGCCGGTTGGCGGCGGGCGGCGAAGGGCGCTCATGTCGATGTTCCAGGGGAATCGGTGCGGGTCCTTGACCGGCGGGACGGCGTGCGAGACCATGGCGGCCTCGGTGAAAGCCGAGACCCCTTGAGCCCCGGGCATCGCCGGGGCTCTTGCGGCCCGGCGGCTCGGAGGCCGGATGTCCCGGTCGCGCCGGCCTCCGCCGCGTCGTCCACCCCGCCACGACGCCACTCGCCGCCCGCGGTCTTACGGTTCTCTTAATTCCTCACAACGTGCACGGCCGCGTGAGCGAAGCTGCCTCATGGACGACGACCTGCTTGACGAGCAGCGGGCGTTCTACCGGGCGCGAGCGCCGAGGTACGACGACTGGTGGCAGGGCCGCGGCCGCTATGGCCGAGGAGAGGACGAAGCACGAGAGTGGTCCCGCCAGGTGGCCACGGTTGAGTCGGCGCTGGCGTCGTTCGACCCGAGGGGCGACGTACTGGAGCTCGCAGGCGGGACGGGCTGGTGGACCGAGCGTCTTGTCCGTACCGCCGACCGTCTCACCGTGGTTGACGCCTCACCCGAAGCCCTCAGGCTGAACCGTGAGCGCGTTGGGCGGTCTGACATCGACTACGTCGTCGCCGACCT
>JAHWJQ010000061.1 GCA_019348305.1 Actinomycetota bacterium | reverse complement strand
TCTGCCGGGCGAGAGAGGCAGCCACCGGCGCCGTCCGGGCCAACTGCGACACCTGCGTCTACCGCGCGCCCTTCCCCGGTGCCTCCGATCGGGTCGGCCAGGCGCGGGGAGAGGGCCACTCCCACCTCGCCCTGCAGCACCGGCACCACCACACTCACCACGCGACGTCGGAGATCTGAGCCCACCCCCAGGTTTGGGCAAGCTGAACGCCGCCATGCGAAGTTGAGCGTGCCCAAACAACGGCGGGCTCGCGTGCGCAGGCCGCGTCAGTAGTACCAGGGGAAGTCCGACCAGTCGGGCTCGCGCTTTTCGAGGAACGCGTTGCGACCCTCGGCCGCCTCCTCGGTCATGTACGCCAGCCGCGTCGCCTCGCCGGCGAAGACCTGCTGGCCGACGAGGCCGTCGTCGATCAGGTTGAAGGAGAACTTGAGCATCCGCTGGGCCATGGGGCTCTTGGCGTTGACCCGCTGCGCCCACTGCAGGGACACCATCTCGAGCTCGGCGTGAGGCACCACCGCATTCACCATGCCCATGCGCCAGGCGTCCTCGGCTGAGTACTCGTCGCCGAGGAAGAAGATCTCGCGGGCGAACTTCTGGCCCACCTGGCGGGCCAGGTAGGCAGAGCCGAACCCGCCGTCGAAGCTGGCCACGTCGGCATCCGTCTGTTTGAACCGGGCGTGCTCTCGGCTGGCCAGCGTCAGATCGCAGACGACGTGGAGGCTGTGCCCTCCACCGACGGCCCAGCCGGGCACCACGCAGATCACCACCTTGGGCATGAACCGGATGATGCGCTGGGCCTCGAGTATGTGCAGGCGAGCGGTGCGGGCGGGGTCGAGGTTCGCCCCCGTCTCGTCCTCGGCGTACTGGTAGCCGGCCCGGCCGCGGATCCGCTGGTCTCCGCCCGAGCAGAACGCCCAGCCACCGTCGCGCGGTGATGGCCCGTTGCCGGTGAGCAGAACGCACCCGACGTCCGACGACGTCCGCGCGTGCTCCAAGGCGGCAATGAGCTCATCGACGGTGTGGGGCCGGAAGGCATTGCGCACCTCCGGGCGGTTGAAGGCGATCCTGACGGTCCCCTGGTCCCGCGCCCGGTGGTAGGTGACGTCGGTGAAGTCGAAGCCTGCGACCTCCGTCCAAGCCTTCGCGTCGAAGATCTCCGAGACCATGCCCGCCCCCTTGGGGTTGCCGCACACAGATATGCCGATGCGCAGTCTCGCCGCACGGCGTCCCGGTGCCAAGCTTGCGACGTGCCGTACCGCTTCCTGGCCGACGCAGTGGTGCTGCTGCACTTCGGCTTCATCCTGTTCGTGGCGACCGGGGCGCTGCTCGCATGGCGCTGGCCCCGGCTGGCGTGGGTCCACCCCGCCGCGGTGGCCTGGGCCGTGGGCAGCGTGACCGTCGGCTTTCCCTGCCCGTTGACGGCACTGGAAAGGGGCCTGCGCCGCTCCGCCGGTGCCGGCGCGTACGAAGGCGGCTTCGTCGACCGCTACATCGAAGGCGTGATCTATCCGGACCAGTACACCTCGGTACTGCGCGCCTTGGCCCTCGTCATGATCGTCGCCGGCTACGTGGGGCTCGCCCGGCGTTCCCGTCAGCTGCAGCAACCGCTGTTCCCGCACCTTCCCCGCTGATCTCGAGCAGACCGACAGCCGCTGAATCGGCGGTGCAACGATTACGGCCCGGGACATCGGGAAGGACTCAGCCTTCGACTGTGCACGCGCGGGCGCGGACGCGCCGCCAGGAGGACGCTGGTGAAGATCATCCCTATCAGTGAGCACCACCTGCTCGTGTTCTGGGTGCAGATCGTCGTGATGCTCGTCGCCGCCCGTCTGCTGGGGGCGGCGATGAAGAGAGTTGGCCAACCAGCCGTGATCGGCCACTTGGCGGCCGGGCTCGTTCTCGGCCCGTCCCTGTTCGGCAAGGTCTGGCCGGAAGGCGCTCGCTGGCTGTTCCCGCCCGACGAGGTGCAGTCGGCAATGCTCCTCGTCGTCGGCTGGGTCGGAATCGTGATGCTGCTGATCACGACCGGGTTCGAGACCGACCTTGGGCTCGTCCGCAAGCTGGGACGGGCCGCGGTGGCGGTCGCCGGAGCGAGCGTGGCCGTCCCGTTTGCCTTGGGCCTGGGCGCCGGCTACCTGCTGCCCGCCTCCTTCGCGCCCGCCGACAAGGGGCGGCTGGTGTTCGCCCTCTTCGTGGCCGCCGCGCTCAGCATCTCGTCGTTGCCGGTCATCGCCAAGATCCTGAGCGAGCTCAATCTGACGCGCCGGAACTTCGGCCAGGTCATCCTCGCCGCCGGCATGGGCAACGACGTCGTCGGCTGGCTGGCGCTGGGGGCCATCGCCTCCATCGCCCGCTCCGGCTCGGTGGAGGTCGGCCGTCTCGTCTTCACCGTCGTCGGGATGACGCTGTTCCTGCTCGTGGCCTTCAAGGCCGGCGGTCCCATCGTGGACTGGCTGCTGCGGCGGGTACGGACGCGTGGCGGGGGCGTGGAGGGAGCACTAGGTGTGACGCTCCTGGTGTCGTTCGTGGGCGGCGCCGTCACCCAGGCCCTCGGAGTGGAAGCGGTGCTCGGGGCGTTCGTCGCCGGCATCGTCCTCAGCCGCTCCAAGTTCCAGGACTCGAGGGTTCTCGAGCACCTCGAGGTCGCGACCGCCTCTGTCTTCGCGCCCCTCTTCTTCGCCACCGCGGGGCTGCGGGTCGACCTGGCCCTCCTGGCCAGTGGAGAGGTGCTCTTTTGGGCTGGCGTCGTCATCGCCTTGGCCAGCATCGGCAAGCTCCTCGGCGCCTACCTCGGCGGCTGGGCGGCCCGCTTGCCGGGCAGGGAGCGCCTGGCCCTGGGCGTCGGGCTCAACGCGCGGGGCGCCCTCGAGATCGTCATCGCCACCGTCGGTCTCTCTCTCGGTGTGCTCAACGCTCGCGCCTACACGGTGGTGGTGCTCATGGCCATCATCACGTCCATGGCCGCACCGCCGCTGTTGCGGGCACTGGCGAGGGGCTGGTCGGGCACGAGTGAGGAGCAGCAGCGCCTCGAGCGCGAGGAGACCCTCCGGACGAACGTCCTCGTCCGTCCCGGGCGCCTCCTTGTCCCGGTGCAGCGCGGAGACGGCTCGACGTTGGCCGCCAAGATTCTCGACATGTCGTGGCCAGAAGGGGAAGAAGCGACGCTGCTGTCCGTCGACAGCGACGGCGAGGAGGCCATCAGCCGAGTGCGGGAAGTCATCCGAAACCGGCCGGTGGAAGAGGAGTTGGTACGCAGCGACGACCCGGTGCAAGCGGTGGTCGACCACATGATCCTCGGCTACGGCGTCGTGGGCATGGGCGCCTGGGAGGGGCGGGGCGAGGGCGCCCTCCTTTCCCCGCTCACCGAGGGGTTGTTGGCCCAGTCCCCGCTACCGGTGCTGCTCGTCTGGGAGGGGCAGCGGGGGGTACAGGGCCCGAGCGGCCCCTCTGAGCGGGGGGTACAGGGCCCGAGCGGCCCCTCAGAGCGGGGGATACAGGCCCACGTCGACTTCCGGCGGGTGCTCGTCCCCGTCGTGGGAACGAGGGCGAACCGGGCCGCGCAGGAGCTGGCGTTCAGCCTCGGTGTGGCGAGCGACGCCGAAGTCTTCATCGCTCATGTGACCGACGACGACGGCGAGGCAGAGACAGCCGAGGGAGGGACGAACGGGGCCGGCCAAGGCACCGCCACCCGCGTGCGCGCCCGGCCGAGGTCCACCTCGGACCTGGCCCAGGGTCTGCTGGCCGAAGCGGCCGAGTTGGCCCGGCGGCTGGGGGCCGGTCCAGTTGGCGTCGTCCGGTCTGGCCAAGCCCGCGGTGCCGAGATCGCCGCCCTGGCCGAAGAGCTCGACGCAGACCTCGTGGTGTTGAGCGCGGAGCTCCAGCCCATGGCCGGTGAGCCCTTCCTCGGCAACCTGGTCGAGGACCTCGTCAGGCGGATCGACGCCACCGTCGCGGTGGTGGCCGCACCACCGCAATGGCTGGCCAACGGTTCTTGACGTGAATCAAGGACTCGCCCGGTTCTCAGCGACAGCGCTCCCCCCACCCCTGCGGCGCGACTCGGCCACGGCCCGCACGCTGCCGTCACCGAGGAACTCGATCCCCGTCGCCGCCCCGATCTCTCCGATCGGGGAGAACCGGTGTCCCCGGGCCGCCAAGGCAGTCGCCTCAGCCGTGGCCAGGAACTCTGGTTCGGCCAGGGTGGTCGCCGTGTTGCGCTGAGAGAGCCGGGGGGCCTCGAGGGCGTCGGGCAGCGACATCCCGAAGTCGATGTGGTTGACCAGCATCTGTAGGACGGTGGTGATGATCGTCGAGCCGCCTGGCGAACCGAGCGCCACCACCGGGTGACCGGCGCTGTCGAGGACGATGGTCGGGCTCATCGAGCTACGGGGTCGCTTGCCGCCTTCGACACGGTTGGGGTGGGTGAGGGAGTCGAAGTTGAAGTCCGTCAACTCGTTGTTGAGCAGGAACCCCCAGCCCGGCACAACGATGCCGTTCCCGCCGACCGACTCGATCGTGTAGGTGTACGACACGACGTTGCCCCAGCGGTCGGCGACGGTGAGATGCGTGGTCGAGTTTCCCCGGTCGCCGCTTCCCGCGCTCGAGGCCACAGAGGCCGAACCACCCCCGTTGTAGGGGTACGGGTCGCCCGCCGCCACCGGTCCCGGCGCCGCCCGCTCGCCCACGAGGGACGCTCGTTCGTTGGCGTATCCCTGTGAGAGCAGCCCGGAGAGCGGGACGGCGAAGAAGCCGGGATCAGCCAGGTAGGCATTGCGGTCGGCGAAGGAGAGGCGGGACGCCTCCAGGAAGTAGTGGAGCGCCTGTTCGCGCTTCATACCGGCGAGGTCGAAGCCCTCGAGGATGTTGAGCGCCTCGCCCACGGTGGAGCCGCCGCTCGAGGGCGGGCCCATCCCATAGACGTCGAGCCCTCGATACGACACCCGGGTGGGAGCCCGCTCGGGAGCGACGTAGCCCTTGACGTCGCGCATGGTCATGACGCCCGGTCGCCACCGGTGGTCGGCATCGGGGGTGGTCGGTGGCGCAGCCACGGCTCTCACCATGGCCGCGGCCACCACCCCCCGGTAGAAACCCTTGGGCCCGAGGTGCGCGATGCGTTCGTAGGTGCGGGCCAGGTCGGGGTTGCGGAAGGTGGTGCCGATGTCGGGAGGAGTGCCGTCGGCCTCGAGGTAGAGCCGGCGGGTCGAGGAGATGTCGTCGAAGTAGGCGGTGTTGGCCGCCACCTGCTCGGAGAACACCCGATCGACGACGAAACCGTTGCGAGCCACCCGGATGGCGGGGCGGAGTGCCTCGGCCAGGGAGATGGTGCCGTACCGGGCCAGCGCATCGGACCAGCCTTGGACGGTGCCGGGGACGCCCGCGGACAGCCCGCTGAAGCGGGCCTCGTTGAAGCCGAGCGCCTTGCCATCCTCGAAGAAGGAGTCGGGAGCCATCGCCGCCGGCGCCACTTCGCGGTGGTCGATGGTGGTGACGGAGGCATCGGCTGCTGTGTAGATCACCATGAAGCCGCCACCACCGATGCCGGCCGAGAAAGGTTCCGTCACCCCGAGTACCGCGGCCGCGGCCACAGCAGCGTCGACGGCGTTGCCTCCCCGGCGCAGCACCTCGAGTCCCGCTTCGGACGCCTCGAGCTGCACCGTGGCCACGGCACCGCCCGTTCCGGCGGCCACCGGCCGAGCCTGCCCCTCGGCGGAGCTGGGTACCGGGGGGGCGACGGTGACTGCGGCCAAACAGAGCACGAGCACGAACAACGGCGCCTTGGCCACTGGCCGTCGTGCGTACCGCCGAAGGACTGAGAAGACGCCCATTCGGGACCTCCCTCTACCGTTGCGCGGACGCTAACTGGTGGCCCCCGGCGCCGGCAAGGATCGGCCGAGGCGTTGATCGTATGGGTCCTTCTGGCGACCAACGGGGGCCAGACGATGCCGGATCACGACCAGAAGGACCCAGACGTCGCGGTTGCGCTCGGGCCTACCGGGCGCCCTGGAATCCTCCGGTCGAGTACGTGCGCGGGGCGCGGTAAGACGCACCGACGAAGGGGCGACCGCGGCGGGAGGTGTAGCGCCACTGCAGCGAGATGCGGGTGCCGACGTGGCGGCCCGGCAGGTAGGGCACCGAGTGCTCCCAGTCGGCCTGGCAGCGGCCCCCCATGACGAGGAGGTCGCCGGGCCCTGGCGCGAGGTCGTGCGTGGCGCCCCTCGTCTCGGAGGAGTCGTAGCGGCTGGCCCGCGGGCGCAACAGCCACGGGCGCCGGGCACCGAGGCTGACGACGGCGATGATCGTGTCGTCCAGCCACCGCAGGTCGGTGTCGCGGTGGAAGGCCTGGCCGTCTCGTCCGTCTCGGTACTGGAGCAGCCCGAAGCCCGGGAAATGCACCCGGTACTGCCGTTGAAGGCTCCGGTGCACCTGGGCGAGGGCCGGGTGTGGAAGGGGGTTCCCCGGCCGCCACAAGGAACCGAGGCGTCGCTCCTCGACCCAGTGGTCGTAGCGGAAGAGCCGGCTGGTCTGCCACCCCACGCCGTGCAGCAGGGCCTCGAACAGCTGGTCTGCCCCGCTCAGCCACCCCCGCGCCACATCGACCCACGACGTCTCGTCGAGGTGGAGCCGCTCGACGTGCCGATCATCCACATCCACCATCGTCAGAAGGTGACGACGCGGTCGGCCTCCCCGATCAAACGGGCCACGTCGCCGGCGCCCACCCACTCACCACCGATCCCGGCCAGCAGGTCGTCTGTCGCCCCCCGGGCGACGGCACACGCCTTTCAGACGAAGACCGGAATCGAGTGCTCGGCCACCTTGCCCAGAAGCTCCCCGAGGGGCGGGACGCCCACCCCCACCACTCCATCTCGCACCTCGGGCTTGAGCAGCTCGGTGGCGTCGCCGGCGAGCACGACTTGGACCTCCTGGCCGACCTCGGCCGAGCCATTGGCAGCGAGGTGAAGCGGGATCGACGCCCGCGTGGGGTCATCGGGCCCGGTGGACGCCAAGTAGAGAATCCGCATGGTCCCAGCCTTCCCGTTCTGGGATGTCCGCACAACCCCTCAGGTGCGCGAACATCCTCACAATGGCTGGGCGGGCGTACGTCGGCTGCTCGGGCTGGATCTACAAGCACTGGCGGGGGATCGTCTACCCGGAGGACCTTCCCCAGCGGCGGTGGTTCGGGCACTACGCGACGCTGTTCGATTCGGTCGAGATCAACAACACCTTCTACCGGCTGCCGGCGGCGACGACGTTCCAGGCCTGGGCGGCTCAGGCCCCAGCCGGCTTCACGTACGCGCTGAAGCTCGGCGGGTTCGGGTCCCACCGGATGAAGCTGCGCGACGCGGCGTCGTGGCTGCCCAATCACCTCGAGCGGGCCGAGCTCCTGGGGCCGGCGCTGGGCCCGACGCTGGTGCAGCTTCCGCCCCGATGGAAGCGCAACGTGGAGCGCCTCGAGGAGTTCCTGTCCGCAGCCCCGGCCACCATGCGCTGGGCCGTCGAGATGCGGGAGCCGTCCTGGCTCCACGACGACGTGTTCGAGGTGCTTCGCCGCCACGGCGCCGCCCTGTGCCTGCACGACTTGCTGGCCGATCACCCGCTCGTCCGCACCACCGACTGGACCTATGTCCGCTTTCACGGTGCCGAGACCCTCACCCACAAGTACTGGGGGAGGTACGGCCCGGAGCGCCTGGAGCCGGTGGCCGAGATGCTGTCCGGCTGGCTGGCAGAGGGCTGTGACGTGTACGCCTACTTCAACAACGACGGCGGGGGATTCGCTGTTCAGGACGCAAGCTGGCTCTCGGAGCGCCTGGAAGTCGGGCCGAGCCGGGGCTGACTGGGCGAGGGCCCTCCCACCGCGCAAGACTCAGATCGGATGTCAACTTCACGCGCCCTCGCCCGGCTCGCCGCAGCGTCATTGTTACTGGCCGGCCTGTTCCCGCTGGCGGTTTGCGCCATCTTGGTGTCGGCGTTGCTGTCGCCGGTGGGAGCCGTCGAATTGCCCGACCCGAAGCCGCCGGTCGGCGGTGGCCTCACCCGGGTCTATGACGTCCGTGGCAACGAGATCGGGCGGTTCCGTGAGTTCGAACAGCACCTCGCGGTCAAAAAGGAGAACATCCCGACGGTGCTGAAGCAGGCCGTCATCGCAGCCGAGGACCGCAAGTTCTACACACACCGGGGCATCGACCTGCGCGGCATCCTTCGGGCCTTGCGCACCGATGTACGGGAGCGAGAGTTCGCCCAGGGCGGGTCGACCATCACCCAGCAGTACGTCAAGCTGGCCTACACCGGCAGCCGCCGGACCGTCTCGCGCAAGGTGCGTGAGGTCGTGGTGGCCGGGCACCTCGACCAGGTCGCCGACAAAGACGAGATCCTGTTCAAGTACCTGTCGTCCATCTACCTGGGCGAGGGTGCCTACGGCGTAGGGGCGGCGGCCGAGTCGTACTTCCGCAAGCCGGTGTCCGATCTCACCCTGTCCGAGGCGGCCCTGCTCGCCGGTCTCATCCCCGCGCCGAGCCTGTACGAGCCCCGGGGGAACCGGGGAGCGGCCGAGCGGCGCCGCCAGCTCGTCCTTGACCAGATGCTCGACGTCGGCTACATCGACCAGGCTGAGCACGCCGAAGCCTCACGCCAGCGCATCTGGCTCGAGACGCCCCGGGCCCCTCGCCCTCGTGACGTCACCGTGATCTACCCGCCTCAGGAGCAGTACGCGGCGCACCCGTACTTCCTCGACTACCTGCGCCGCTATCTCACCGCGAAGTACGGCCCCGACGTGGTCTTCCGGGGCGGCCTCGAGGTCCAGACGACGCTGGACCCGGCGCTGCAGGCAGCGGCCGAGAAGTCCGTAGCCGACTCCCTGGCCGACACCCAGCCGCCGCTCGACATGGCGCTGACGGCCGTCGAGCCGACAACGGGCTTCGTCCGGGCCATGGTCGGCGGGCGCGACTTCGCGGCCGAGGGGGGCCAGGTAAACCTCGCCCTGGGCAAGTGCGCCCGTCCACCGAAAGAGGACATGCCCAAGGTCGACGTGAAGGCCAGCTGCTGGGACGATGATGCGGTCGTCGTGGAAGGCGGCGGCACAGGCCGCCAGCCGGGCTCGTCGTGGAAGCCGTTCGTGTTGGCCGCCGCCCTCGAGAAGGGCATTTCCGACGCCAAGGTGTACTCCGCCCCCAGCAGCTACCGCATCCCGAACTGCACGGGCAAAGGCTGCGTTATCGGGAACTTCGAGGGCTCGGCCGGCGGGCGCACCACCTTGCGGCGGGCCACCCACAAGTCGTTCAACACGGTGTACGCACAGGTGATCGGCGACGTCGGCGTTCAGCCGGTGGCAGAGACGGCGAAGAAGCTGGGCATCACCTCGGCCTGGGTGGCCACCCCCGAGACGCACGGTCCGAGCTACGCCCTCGGGGTGCAGGAGGTGTCGCCCCTCGACATGGCCTCGGCCTTCGGTGTCTTTGCCACCAACGGCCGGCGGTGGTCGCCCACTCCGGTGGTGATGGCCAAGAACCGGTCGGGCAAGGTGCTCGAGGACAACCGCAAGCGCCAGCCCGTCCAGGCCATCGCCGAGGACATCGCCTACCAGGTGACCGATGTCCTCAAGGGTGTGATCACCGGCGGGACGGGCACCGGCGCCGACATCGGGCGGCCGGCAGCGGGCAAGACGGGGACCGCGCAGGAGTTCCGCGATGCCTGGTTCGTGGGTTACACCCCGGCACTGTCGACCTCGGTGTGGATGGGTTTTTCCGACAAGCCGGCCCCCCTGCGCAACATCAAGGGCGTGGCGCGCGTCACCGGCGGCTCGATCCCGGCTGCGACGTGGAAGGCGTTCATGCTCGAAGCCCTCAAAGACGTTCCACCCGAGGACTTCGTGAAGCCCATCCCACCGACGACGACGACGATCCCCGGTCTCGAGCCCCCGACGACCTTCTTCGTGGAGGACACCACGACCTCCTCGAGCTCGTCGACGACGAGCAGCAGCACCACCACGAGCAGCACGACATCGAGCACCTCCACCTCGACCACGTCGACGACGTCTAGGGGCGGTCTGTTGCCGTGATCCTCATCGGCACTCTGGTGCTGTGCATCGTCCTGGCCGGCGGCGCCGTCGGCGTCCTCTACTGGTTGAACCTCCTGCCCGGCTTCGAGCGGGAGTCGAGCGGGTTCGGTCCCGTCAACCGGGACGGGCCTTCGCAGGGCTGCCTGTTGACCGTGCTCGCGTTCAGCTTCATCTGGTTCGCGGCATGGTCGGTGGTTCTGGTGCTGGCCCTGCGCTTCCTGCGGACGCCGCTCGACTGAACCGCCTCCAACGGGGCGGCGGACCTGATTCGAGCTAGGGGCGGCGCCCGCTCCTCGGAGCCTCAGGCTCGTCGGCACCCGGCGGTTCGGGGACGGGGCGCACTCCCAGAGCCGCCGCCCACCGGCCGGTGGTCCTGCGTCCGGCCGTCCTGCTGACCGGCGCCGGCGCCTCGGCCTTCTTCGCCGCCGCCCGCTTGGCCGGCGCCCGCTTGGCCGCGGCCTTCTTGGCCGGCGCCTCGGTCACAGCCGGCACCGCCCCCGCCTCGGCCGAGGCCTCGGTGGTGGCCCGCGCCTTGTTCGCGGAGGCCCGCTTGGCCCCGGCCCGCTTGGCCGGCGCCCGCTTGGCCGGCGCCCGCTTGGCCGGCGCCTC
>JAHWJQ010000060.1 GCA_019348305.1 Actinomycetota bacterium | reverse complement strand
GGCTACCAGATCCCGGATCTGGTCGGCCGACGCTTCGCTCCCGGCGCCCCCGACGTCGCCTGGTGCCAGGACATCACCTACATCGCGACCCATGAGGGCTGGTTGTACGTGGCTTCGGTGCTCGACCTCGGATCGCGCCGGCTCTTGGGGTACTCCATGGCCGACCACATGCGCACCGAGCTCGTCGTCGACGCGCTGACCATGGCCATCGCCGCCCGAGGTGGAGACCACGCCGTGGCCGGCGTCATCGCCCATGCCGACCGCGGGAGCCAGTACACGTCGAACGACTACATCGACTTCTGCCATGACCGCCAGATGCGGCCCTCGGTAGGCGGAACGGCGGTGTGCTGGGACAACGCGGTGGCGGAATCGTTCTGGGAGAGCCTCAAGCGAGAGTGCGTCCAAGGCAGCGTCTTCGCCACGCGCGCTGAGGCCCGCCGAGCCATCTTCAAGTGGATCAACTGGTACAACACCTCGAGGCTTCACAGCACCCTCAACGATGTCCCACCGCTCGAGTGGGAACAGCAGTACCCTCAAGCGTCATAACCACCCGTCCGCCCGGCGGGGAGATGCCCAAAGGTCCTCGACCGTCACGTTGTCGTCTACCAACGGGAGGTCAGGACCGAGCACCGATCGGGCCGTAGTAGTCAGCTCCAACTGGCCGTGCTCGATGAGGCTCAGGACCGCTAGGGCAGTGAGTCCTTTGGTGCCACTGGCGATCCCGAATTGCGTGTCCACGGTGTTTGCCGTGCCGCAGGCGCGGTTCGCGAAGCCATAAGCCTTGGCCATCCGGATCTCGCCCGCAACATCGACTCGCACGACACCGGAGAACCGGGCCTCCTCGGCGACCCGATCGTGAGTGGGCGGCGGGGCTTGAATGGCAGGTGCGTGGCGGTGGTGGAGTTGCGGCGGCATTTCTGAGTTCGAAGGAGTGGTGTGGCAGGCGGTTGGGGTCTTGGGCGTCAGGCATTGCGGGCGGGGCGGTGTAGCTCGGTGACGTTCGCCGGGCGGGCAACGAGCTCGTCGAGGGCCCACTTGGGGACGACGATTCGCCGGACGTGAAGTCGCAGGGCGTAGAGCTGGCCCTGGTCGATCATGTTGCGCACCGTGCCGGGCGAGACCTTGAGCCGGGCTGCCACCTCGGCGACGGTGTAGACGAGCGTCGGCTCGTTCGCCGGCGCCTTCCGGCCGGGTTGCACGTCGGGCACGGACTTCAGCGGGACGCAGCGGCGGTGATCCATCAGAAACCTCCCCGGTGTCGGGAGCGGGAGGCCTCCTGCGAGGCGAGGAGGACGGCGTACGGGACGGTCCTCGGCCTGCATCGTGCGCGAGCCCGTTCCCGTTTCCGTTCCCGTTCGCGTCCCGCGGCGGGACGAGGGGTGTCTTTGCCGGACGTCCCGCGACCGGGATCACCACTGCCGGCCACCCGGGACGGGCACGTGCCTCTACTGCTGCCACCAGCTGGACGCCGCGGGAACCAGCAGGTCAGCAGGCGAAACGGGACGCGAACGGGAACCATGGCATCGACCATGCGGGACGACCCTCACGCCCGGCCTCACGCCGGGACTCACTTCTGAGAAAAATTTTCGCTCGTGAGGCTGCACCCGTCACACGCTGCCTCACGGCGCGAGAGGCACCCGATCCGACCGGATCTACGCTCGCCTCGCGGCCTGCCGAAAGAGCAGCCTCCAGGAAATGAGCTCGGATCGCGGCATTCATCGGCAACTTCCGAACGCACGTTCGGTACAATGTCGTGGCGCGATCCGCAGTCGGCTCCCAACGGGCCACTACCGTGGACGGAGGGTGAGACGGTGCAGCGAACCAGGCTCGACCAAGGCGACCGCCGGAGACGTCGATGGATCGTGCTCGCCTCCGTGAACTGCACAACATCGCTCACTTCGAGAACATCCCGTCGATTCTTGAGCGAGGCATCCTTTCGCATCGCCATGCCAGACATGTCCAGCATCAGTCCGTGGCAGACGAGGATGTGCAGGCCCGACGAGCGGAGACCCGCGTTCCCGGGGGGTTGCCGCTCCACCGTTACGCCTGCCTGTACGTCAACGCTCGCAACGCCATGCTCTATCGCCTGCTCGGTGTCGCCCCCCTCGCCGTACTGGCTGTCGACCCTGCAGTGCTCGACCTCCCGGGTGTCATCGTCAGCGACCGCAACGCGGCAAGCGGCACAGCACGGTTCCGCCCTGCAGCCGAGGGAGTTGCAGCGCTGGAGGAAGCCGATGTCTTTGCAGAGTGGTGGAACGAGAGCCGGGATGCGATGCAGAAGCGATGTGCGGAGGTACTCGTTCCGGAGAGGATCGATCCGGCGATGATCCAGCACGCCTATGTCCCAGATGAGGAGACGGCACGGAGACTCAGAAGCGCGATTGGTGACCGTGCCTTGGCAATCAGGATCAACGCCCACCTGTTCTTCAGAGGCGCACGCTGATGATCAAGTCCGTGCAGAAGGGCAACCTGCTCGACTCGGACGCGCAGACGCTCGTTAACACGGTGAACACGGTGGGCGTCATGGGGAAGGGCATCGCCCTCGAGTTCAAGAAGCGGTTCCCCGACATGTACAAGGACTACGAAGCCCGCTGTGAGGCTGGGCTTGTTCGTCTTGGGGAGCCGTATCTGTATCGGACGCTGCTGACCCCTTGGATTATCAACTTCCCGACGAAGGGCCACTGGCGGGCCGTGTCTCGCTTGTCGGACATCGAGCAGGGCCTCAAGTTCTTAGCCGAGCACCTTGAGGAGTGGGGGGTGGAGTCCCTGGCAGTGCCTCCACTTGGCTGCGGTCACGGGCAGCTCGAGTGGGCGGTTGTAGGACCAACTATCTACCGGCAGCTCGACCGGCTGCCGTTGCCCGTCGAGCTCTACGCCCCACATGATGTTCCCGACCAGGAGGCGACACTTGAGTTCCTCGGTTCGGGTTCAGTGACGCAGTACGAACCCGAAGGCCCATTGGTGAAGCCGGCTTGGCTGGCAATTGCAGAGGCGGTCCGCCGCATCAACGACGAACCCTTCGGCTGGCCGATCGGTCGGACGCGGTTCCAGAAGCTCGTCTACTTCGCGACCGCCGCAGGCATCGACGCTGGTGTGGGATTCAGCGAGGGCAGCTATGGGCCGTTCTCCGTGGAGTTGAAGCCCGTTCTCACAAGACTCGTGAACAACGGCGTCCTCAGGGAGACGCAGCGTGGCCAGCTCCTCCAGCTCACTCCTGGACCGACCTTTGACGACGCCAAGGCTCGCTACCGCTCGACGCTTACGGAGTATGAACTAGCGATCGCTCGTGTTGCCGATCTCATGGCGCGGCTGGACACAAACCGCACGGAGGTCGCAGCCTCGGTGCACTTCGCCGCTCGCGTCGCGGCTCAGGACCTGGGTCGCCGACCGAGTGAGGAAGAAGTACTGGCGAAGGTCATGCGCTGGAAGCAACGTCGTCGCCCCCCCCTCGATATCGGAGCCGTCTCAACAGCCATCCGCGACCTCGCCATGCTCGACTGGATCGACGTCGAGCGCTCCGAACATCTCCCGGTGGCGGACGACGTCCTGACGGTCGCGTAGCGAGCAGTCATCTAGCGCGTGCAGCGCTTGCCTCGTACGGGCCCACGGCGTCGCGATGCCGTCAAGTCCTCTGACGGGGTTGTCATATCGCTCGTTCGGTTGAGGACACCTGATCAGGTCATGCCAGACCGGCCAATCGGTACAGCACGAGCGAACCGGCCACGGCCACGTTGAGGCTCGCACCGCTCCCGACCATCGGGATCTCGATGACGGCGTCCACGAGCGGCCAGACCTCTTCCGGGACTCCGTGGTGCTCGTGGCCGAGAAGGATCACCGTTCTCTGGCGCGCCGGACCGACCCGGGTGAGCGGCACTGCGTCCTCGGCGAGCTCGACGGCGACCACGCCGCTCCCCCTCGTCCGCTCGTGCTCGATCCACCCAAGCTTTGATCGGTCGAGCCAGTGGATGTGGGGCCGCCGCGGGAGCGTATCGCCTTGGGCTAGGGCGGCGCGGTAGTGAGCGGTGGCGGGCACGGCCATGCAGGCGCCAACTGCGTCGCACGTGCGGAGGAGGGTCCCGAGGTTCGCGACGTAGGCGACCCACAGCGGAGCGACGATGAGGTGGTCCCAGCACCCGTGTTGGTGGCGTCGGCGGTCCCGTTGCAGATCCTTCGGCCGGGACTTCGGCCCGGGCGTCATCCGTCCGGAGAACAGCTCCTCGAGGTGGTCATGGATGGTGCGCTTGGCGGTGGCACCGGACCATCGACAGGCCCGTTTGGCGGGCGCGGGACAAGAAGATCGTAGGCGTTTTTGACCAGTCAGGTTCCAGCAGGCCCCGCTTCGAGATCGGCGATGTATGGGTGATTCCCGCTCGCCGTGAGCACCAGGCGTTCCCTCGCACGAGTCATGCCGACGTAGACCAGGCGGCGGCTGGTGTCCGGCTCCTCCGGCGGGCGGTCGTCCAGATAGGCGCACAGGATCACGTTCTTGAACTCCAGGCCCTTCGCGCTGTGCATGGTGCAGATCATCACAGCGTCGTCGCGGGCGCCGGCGAGGTCCTTGCTCGGGTCGTCGGGGTTCGTCGGCCAGTACCAAGGAACCCGCAATCGCTCGAAGCTGCGTTGCAACTTCTCCACCCACGGAAAGCCTCCTGCTGAGCGGGAGCCGTAGAGCACCGCGATGTCACCAGGTGACTCACCAGCGTTCAGCCACCTGTCCACCTCCTGCGCAATGTCAAGCACTTCCTCGTCCGGCGAGGCGTGATGGCGGAAGAGCGGCAATGGTCCATGCCGGAGCCCAGCCTCCGGGGGGACGACGACATCGCAGTCACCTTCCGCGCCGTCAGTCGTCATGAGCGCCGACCGGCTGAGAAACGACCACGCGTAGTCCAGGATCTCCCGGCTGTTTCGGTAGTTGCGGGTCAGTACCTTCGTCCGCCCGCTCGCTTCAATGCCCGCCTCCTTCCAGGTGAACCCCTTGCGATAGATCGACTGGGCCGCGTCGGCGACGACCAAGAGCGAGTCGGATCCGTCGCGCAGCAGCTTCGTGGCGAACCGCAGGCTCTCTGCGCCGAAGTCCTGGGCCTCGTCCACGAGGACGTAGTCGAAGAGCTGAGATCGAGCCCGATCACCGAGGTCAGCCAGGACGTCTAAGGCGCGGGCGGCGACCGCCTCGCCATCCTCGCTGTTGTAACTGGCGGGAGGTGCACCGCCCATGCGCAGCACCTCGCCCATCTGCGACGACAGCGTCCGAACCTTCACGTTTGGGTACGGCATCAGCTGCCGCTCGAGCCACCCTCGCAGCGAGTTGTTGTAACAGGTGACGAGGATGCGGCTGCGCCGGTCGAGCTGGGCGAGCAGCCGGGCCCGATGGACGAGGATCACCGTCTTGCCGCTGCCGGCCACGCCGCGGATGACCCGATGCCCACCGCCGAGAGTCTTCGCCAGGTTCTCTTGCTGCCGGTCGAGCGCCTTGACGTCGAGTCCCATCGTTACGTCCATGTCGGGTAGTGCCATCTGAACCGGCGTGAGCACGGTGTCGGGATGGATCACGGCTCGATAGAGGCGCTCGGCGTCCTCCGAGATGACCTCCCGCAGTGGAGCCGCCATGGCCGCAGCGACCGTCTGCCTCGCCCGAGTGAGGTCGCGGTTGATCCTCTCGAGATCACCGCGGAAGAGGCAGCTGTGCGCGTCCACAAGTGTGAGGATTCCCTTTGCCTGCGCCGTGTCGGTGTCGATGTATGCGAACACTCCCATCGCCGCCACCGGAAGCTCGTCGCCTGGTTCGATGCCGGCGGCGCGCACCCGGAAAGCGAGGTCTTCGGCAAAGCGCCGAGCACGCCTGAGAGGGTGGCTGAGCAACTTCTTTCCGCCGTCTTCGGTGACGGTCAGGTGGCCGTCGGCCACGTCCACGATGGCAGATGCCTTGTGCTGGAGGATCTCGATCACCAGCACCCCCGTGTCGGGGATCAGCGCGATGAGATCCGGGCGGTCGCCGCCGACGTCGAACAAGGGCTCGTACCAGACGGTGACGCTGTCGTGCAGCGCGTCCCCGAGCAACCGGCCAGGCTCCCCACGGCGGGAGGGACGTCTCTACGCGACCTGAGGTTGTCAGGGATGAGATAGGCCACTCCTAGTCCTCGACCAGCATCGTTAGCACCTTGCGGATGGCGTCCGCGTCGACCCAGAACTCGGCGGCCTCGGCCTCGAGAACCGAAGCCGGAACCAAGTCCCGATGGGCTCCACCGATCGCCGCCGCGACCCGAGCGGCCTCGCCGTCGAGGCCGGCGGCCAAGTCGCCCAGCGCTTCCCGAGCGCGAGTTCGCAGAGTGGAACAATCGGGCGCAGTGATCCGAAGCTCTGGGCCGTCGCCTGCGCCATCGGCATTCAGCAGGGCCAACACTGACCTGTGCACCGCCGCGCCGGCGAAGGTGATCAGTGTCGTCTCCCGTTCCGCCTCCCACAACGGCTTCGCTAGCCGCGGGCGCCATTGCGCCCGGAGGATCTCGAGCCAGAGCTCACCGCGCTCGTCAATGGCGGCAGGCACGTCGGTGTTCTCGAGGATCTCGCGGGCGGTCTCCCAGGTGGCCCGGTCCACGTCGAGCGACGGGCCCCGCCAAGACGGTGGCTTGGCGGCGGCACCGACCGCCGCGGGCACAACCCGCACGACCTCCGCGTTGACGTCGACGGCGCTCCACCCCCTGCCGCCGAGGCGAAAAGGCTCCCCACGCCCCACCCACTTGTCGTCCTGGGCGGCAGTCCAGTCGATCGTTCCCACGTGCGTTCCGTCCTCGGTTACGACGGGCACCGAGGCCCGCGTGTCGAACGAAGCCGCCAGCTTGGCGAAGTTGCGGCCGCCCCCACCGAACTCGAGGTTGGCGCGATGGCCGGCGACAAGCAGCCCGCGTACGTCACGAAGCCACTCGTTCTCGACCAGATGTTCCAGCGTCGCGAGCGCATCGTCCTGCAGCCCTCGGAAGACCGGCGAGTAGCAGATGGTCGAGGCGAGTTCGTGGCGTTCGAAGCCTGTCCGCACCGGATCAAGTGCCAGCGCCAACGCCTGCTGACCGAGCATGAGCCGCCCCCCACGCTGGACGGGAAGTGGCTCCAGGGCACCGCGGCGGACCCGAGCCAGCACGGCCAGAACCTGCAGGAGGTCGTCCGGTGTGCCGCAGGTGAACAGCATCCGCCGCATGCCGGTCCGGCGCCCCGAACGACCGACGCGTTGGAGATAGCTCGCCGGCCCCGACGGCGATCCGTCCTGCACGACCAGTTCCACGTCACCGATGTCGATGCCGAGCTCGAGAGTGGCGGTGGCCACGATGCCCGCGACCTCGCCAGCTTGGAACCGGTTGATGGCTGCCCTGCGTCCTTCGGGGGAGAGCGACGAATGGTGGACGGGCACGTCCAACACACCGCCCAAGTGCTCCGCCCGCCGGCGCGACTGCACGAAGACAAGGCTGCGTTGCTCCCCCAGCACTGCACTTAGGGTGGAGGTCAGCTGGGTCTCGTGCTCGTAGGAGACGATGTTCGTCTCCTCTCGAGTAGCGGCCGCAGCCACCCCCGCGAGCGAACGTTCCCGGTACGAGCTACCGCCCAACCAGGCCAGGACGTCATCCGGGGTTCCCACTGTCGCCGACAGCCCGACGCGCTGAAGGTCCGCGTCACAGCGTTCCTCCAGCCGTTCCAGCACGGCAGCCAGCTGTGCTCCCCGGGCTGTGCCTACGAACACATGCACCTCGTCGAGGATGACTGCCTGTATCCCCCGCAACATCTCCTTGGCGTCGATGCGGTGCAGCAGGATCTCGAGGCTCTCCGGCGTGGTGAGGAGGATGTCGGAGGGGTGGTCGAGGAACTGGCGCCGCTGCATCTTCGGCGTGTCGCCATGCCAGGCGAAGGCCGTCGCCCCGGTGAGCGCTGCGATGGACTGATATCGACGCAGCTGGTCGTCGAGGAGCGCCTTCATGGGAGACACGGCCAGGATCGAAGTGGGGTTCCATCCCTCTCGCCGACCCACGTCAAGCAGCGGGAGCAGCGCCGCCTCCGTCTTGCCGCCCGCCGTTGGCGCCAGAACAAGCGTGTTGTGGCCCGCCAGCACGGGCGGTATGGCCGCCTTCTGCACCTCGGTCGGCTCCCGCCATCCGTACGCCGCCTCGACCGCACTCCCGAGCTCGCCGCTGAGGCCACACCAAACCGCTGGGAGACGCCCGACAGTGGACGGTTCCAGCACTCGCTCCGCCCCTGGCTGCAGGTCCAGGTGCTCGACTACTGGCTGCGGTTTGGGTTCGTTGGGCTGCGTGACCCGCGGGGGCCTGGGTACCGGCTCGGAATCCACCGGGGCCGGTGCCTTCGGCACCACCGGCAGCTCCGCCTGGCCCCGCAACCGGATGGGACGGACTTCACGGCGGGTAGCTCGAGTTCTGCGGACGATCCGCAGCACCTCGTCGACCACCACGTCGTCCATCGATTGCCCGGTTCCAAGGTCGAGGAGCAGCTTGCCCTTCCCGTCGTCGAGACGTTGGTATCGCCTACGGGGACCGAGCAGCAGCTCCCACGGGCCGATGACTATCCATCGCTCGCTCGGTGCGTCAGCAATGAGCAGATAGCCCATACCCTCCGCCCACGACAGCGCGCGAAGCGACCCCTCGTCGAGGATGAAGAGGTCGCGCTCCGCTAACTCTGGCCACATCTCGCGGTAGCGGGCGCTGTAGCGCTGGAGCTTCGCCTTCACCTCGAGTCCGACCCGCTCGCCCTCGTACTGAAACTCGAAGTCCGGTGTCTCCGGTTGCGTGCTCAGATCGGCGACTCGTCGAACCGCCGGATGTCCGAAGAGCAGGGCTCGTACGTATTCCTCGGCATCACGACCAGAGTTCAGATCGCGCACCCAGTCCGGCGGCCGCCGCTCCGACGCCATGCGGTTTCCAGCCTACGCGGCAGTCGGGCGGGTTGATCGCATCGTAGGTGGCGGCACCCGCATCTGTCGCGGAGGTTTGCCTCCGCGTCGCATCGGCGACGTCCTCCCGGCCCGCGGCACCCGCGCCGACGCGGCCCACCTCGGCGACCTCGCGAGCGTCGCCTGCTTCCTGGACGACGGCCAGATCAGCGAGATCCACACCGCCGGGAGTGGGCGGGTCCGCTCGGGTACGAGTTGGGTGCTCTCTGAGCTCTGACGCGCGCCGGCCTCCTCGGGGGCGGCAGCTCAACGAGGAACGCCGACACGACATGCAGTGTGAGGTGCAGCATGTCGATGGCATCGGCTCCGCTCACCGGGGTCTGTCGTGAAACGGCATCGCGACTACCCGGGGTCCGGTAGGCCGCCGCCGGTGTGGGCCCGGCGTACGCTGAGACCCATGACCGGAGGACAGCGGGAACTCATCGTGCGAGACCCGAACGTCTGCCACGGCCAGGCTGTCGTGAAGGGAACCCGCGTGATGGTCAGCGTGATCCTCGACGCGCTCGCGGCCGGCATGACCGAAGACGCGATTCTCGCCGATTACCCGTCGCTCAGCGTCGACGGCATCCGCGCCGCGGCTGCCTATGGCGCCGAGCTCGCCCGCGACGAGCACCCAGCCGTCGCGGCGCAGTGAGGATCAAGCTCGACGAGAACCTCCCCGTTCCTGCCGCCGAGCCGCTTCGGTCCGCCGGCCACGACGTCGACTCCGTCGTCCAGGAGGGCCTCGGTGGCGCTACCGATGCCGAGGTCCCTACCGAGGCGACGTCGAACGACCGGCTCGTCGTTACGCTCGACCGGGGGCTTCGCCGACGTCCGGGTGCACCCGCACGGGCTCACATGCAGGCGTCATCGTGCTGCGCCTCGAGGACCCGTCGCCTCCGCGCCGTCGTGCAGGAGGTGCAGCGCCTTGTCGACGCTGTCGACATCGAGGGCCTGAGCGGCTGCGTCACCGTGTTCCGCGCGGGCACGATCCGCGTCCGCCGTCCGGGGTCATGACGGACTCGCCATGACCCCAGTTGCCCATCCCGCTGGACGGGCAACTCACATTCCTGCTGGTCATGGGTCGCGCGCTCGACTCGATCCCATCGCGACGCACGGTTTCGAGGACGACAGGTCACAAGGTCACCTCATGCCATCCTCTGGTCAGTCGCGCGCCGGAAGTTGCCCATCCAGTTGCCCGTCTCGGCAACGAAATCCGGTTCTCAGGACGCAACTCCCTGCGCAGACGCAGGCCCGCGACCAGCCTCTTTGCGCCAGATGAGCACGACGGCACACGTCCGGCGAGATTCCTAAACCGTGCGTCGCAGGTTCGAATCCTGCCGGGGGCGCGAGAAGAACCTTGAAAGATCCCTGGTCAGAGGTATCAAGAAGCCTCTTCTTGATCCTGGCAGGCGTTGATCTGTATGCCGAATTTGTGGCACGGAATGGCGCGACAGTGGCACGGGAGTGGCACGGCGGTGCACGGCTTCGTTTACGGGTTCTGTACGACGACCGCCGCGGAGGCAGGTCGAGCTTCGTCGCCACAGTGGAGCGGGCGTCTTACGGAAGAGCCCGCGACTCCCCGGCGGCCGGGAGGCGGCGCTCACTTGACGCACACCGCGTTTGCGTGCACAGCGTCGGAGTAATGGTCGCCGAAAAGCTTGGCTACCAGCTCGCCTCGGCTGCTCACACCCACCTTCTCGAACACCGCCTTGATGTAGTCGCGAACGGTGTGGGCCGATAGGAACAGCTCCGCCGTGATGTCCGGCGTCGACAACCCGCGGGCGATGCACCTGACGACGTCGCGCTCTCTGGGTGACAGCCCGTAGGCCTCGATGATGATCGGGGCGACGTCGACGC